>NZ_CAXTAZ010000034.1:0-54229 GCF_964242715.1 uncultured Enterovirga sp. | reverse complement strand
CTACATGATCGCCTGGCGGAACGGCGTCGCCGACATGCTGGCCTCCAGCCTGACGCGGGCGATCTTCTACTCGTCGCTCGTGACCGGCATCGCCTTCGGAAGCCTGTGGCTGTCGCACCATCCGGGTACGGCCAGCATGGGCAAGCTGCTGACGATCTCGCTCGTCTACACGCTGCTGGCGGCCTTCGTGATCGTGCCGGCCTTTCTCGGGCCGCCGCGGGTGCCCGCTCCCGAAACCGGGGAGCGGCACTGATCCGTACCGTCCCGGCCGCAGGCGTGCGGGTGTCCGAAGTCGTGTAGGATAGGGCGTCCTGCCTCGAATCATGCGGGGCCAGGGAGGGCATTGTTTGCGCTGTCCGGTTCGAGTCGAGAAAGTTCGGCGCATCCTGTGCGTCTTTCCCGCCTATACGCCCTCCTTCGGCACCTTCGCCCACGCCTATCCGCTCATGGGTGGCGTCAAGGCCTTCATGCCGCCCCAGGGCCTCCTGCTGATCGCGGCCTACCTGCCCGAATCCTGGCCGGTCCGCTTCGTGGACGAAAATATCGCGCCCGCGACCGCGGCCGACTTCGCCTGGGCCGATGCGGTCCTGATCAGCGGCATGCATGTCCAGGTCGCCCAGATGGGCGACATCCGGGCGAGGGCCGCGGCCGCCGGAAAGCTGACAGTCCTGGGCGGGCCCTCCGCCTCCGGCGCCCCGGACTGGTATGGCGATTTCGACTATCTCCACATCGGCGAGATGGGGGACGCGACCGACGAACTCGTCCGGCGCCTGGACGAGAGCTGCGCGCGACCGCCCGCCCAGGTCAGGCTCGAGACGACGGAGCGCCTGCCGCTCGCCGACTTCCCGACGCCCGCCTATGAGAAGGTCTCGCTCCGGCGCTACCTGATCGGCAGCCTGCAATTCTCGTCCGGCTGCCCCTACCGCTGCGAGTTCTGCGACATCCCGGCGCTCTATGGCCGGCAGCCCCGGCTGAAGACCCCCGAACAGCTCTGCGGCGAACTCGACGCCATCATGGCGCAGCCGATCCGGCCGGCCGTGGTCTATTTCGTGGACGACAATTTCATCGGCAACCGTAAGGCGACCCGGGACATGCTCCCGCATATCGTCGCCTGGCAGAAGCGCAACGGCTACCCACTGCAATTCGCCTGCGAGGCGACGCTGAACCTCGCCCAGCAGCCCGACATCATGGCCATGATGCGGGAGGCGAATTTCATCACCGTCTTCGTCGGCATCGAGACCCCGGATGCGGACGCGCTCCGCCAGATGGACAAGGGCCACAACGCCAAGCTGCCGATCCTCGACTCCATCGACACGCTGAACGGCTACGGCCTGGAGGTCACCTCGGGCATCATCCTCGGCCTCGATTCGGACAGCCCAGAGAGCGAAATCCGGCTCCGGGAATTCGTCGATGCGTCGAACGTGCCCGTCCTGACCATCAACCTTCTCCAGGCCCTGCCCCGGACGCCGCTCTGGGACCGGCTCGAAAAGGCGGACCGTCTCGACCACGACCCCGACCTGCAATCGAACGTGCGGTTCGTGATGCCATATGCCGAAGTGCTGGCCGCGTGGCGGCGCTCGATCGCCCATGCCTACACGCCGGAGCGGCTGTTCCGGCGCTTCGTCCACCAGATGGACGCCACCTACGCGCACCGGATCAAGACCCCGGTCCGGACCCAGCTGACGCTGACGAATCTCCGCCGCGCGCTCGTCCTCGGTTTCAACATCATGGTCCGGGTCGGCCTGATGTCGGATTACCGCCGGGTTTTCTGGCGCGCCGCCCGGGAGGCCATGAGGCGCGGCCAGGTCGAGGCCATCTTCAATATGGGCTTTGTGGCCCACCACATGATCCGCTTCACGGGCGAGGCGCTTGCCGGTCAGCAGAACGCCTCCTTCTACGCCGTCCGGACGGATCTCCCCGAGCCGGAGGCGACCGAGGCGCGCCGGTCCTGGCGCAGCCTCGGCCTGAAACGCGCCGCCTGAAGGGCGGCGCCGCCCCCAACTAGCTCTTGAAGCTCGCGATCGTCCGCTGGCAGCGGGCGGAGACCTGCTTGATCTTCTGCTGGAAGCATTGTTTCACCTCGTCGGAATCCGGCGGAAAGGCCGCGCAGAGCCGGGTATAGTCGGCGGTGCAATTCTTCTTGAACTCGGCCTGCTCCTGGGGCGTCAGCGCCATCGCGGTGGAACCCATGAGGGTGCAGAAGGCGGCGGCAGCCAAAATCGTCTTCGAAATCATCGTGTCATGTCCTCGGAATGTGCGTGCCCTTATGGCAGACATCGCGTCGTTTTTGCGACGGGATGCGCTCGGTCCCGTCGGCGGGATGAGGCGCGCATCATGATCCGAATTCTCGCCGGCGCTCTCGCGCTGGCCGTCTCGGCCTTCGGCGCCCTCTCGCAGGAATGGCCCAGCCGACCGGTCAGGATCATCGTGCCCTTCGGGCCGGGCTCGACGCCGGACGGCGCCGCGCGGGTCATTGCCGATCGCCTGCAGGCGAGGCTCGGCCAGCCTTTCGTGATCGAGAACAAGGCGGGAGCCGGCGGCAATCTCGGCACGGACGCGGTCGCAAAGGCTCAGCCGGATGGCTACACGATCGGCGTCAGCATCGTCGGCCCGCTCGCGCTGAACACGCTCCTGTTTCCGCGCATGCCCTACGACCCCTTCCGGGACCTCACGCCGGTCACGATCCTGGGTGCGCAGCCGAGCGTGCTGGTAGTCAACAACGATCTCCCGGCGCGGCGTGTCGAGGACCTCGTCGCCCTGCTCCGCCGCGATCCAGGCCGCTACAACTTCGCCTCGATCGGAATCGGCTCGCTCTCGCATCTCGCCATGGAGGCGATCGCGATGCGGGGCGCCACCCGCCCTGTCCACATCCCCTTCGCGGGTTCGCCCGCAGCGGTAACGGCGCTGATCCGGGGCGACGTGCACATGTCGGTGCTCCCGGCCGGATCGGTGGTTGCGCAGGCCGAGGCCGGGCAGATCCGCATGCTGGCCGTCACGGCCGCCCGGCGGTCGCCTCTCCTGCCGGATGTGCCGACCCTCAGGGAGCTCGGCATCGCGGGCGTCGAGGCGGATGCCTGGATCGGGCTCATCGCGCCGGCCGGGCTGCCGGACCCGATCCTCGACAAGCTCGGCGCGACCGTGAGGGATATCCTGGCGGAGCCTGCCACGCGGGACCGTCTCCGGACGCAGTTAATCAGCCCGGATGGCGGCAGCGCGGCGGACTTCCGGGCCGTGGTCCAGGCAGAGCTGGAACGCTGGGGGCCCGTGATCAGGGCGAACGACATCCGGGTTGGCCAGTGACGGACAGCCCCGACCTTGCCGGTCGACTGCCGCTGACGCTACTGGACGGCAGCCAACCCAGCCCGAGCCGACCTTGAACCGCGACACCGGTACCGCGCCCCGACCCGCCTGGACGGAGACCGAGCGCCTGGCCGCGCTCGAGGGCTACGCCATTCTCGACACGCCGGTCGAGGCCGAGTTCGAGGATATGGTGCAGCTCGTCTCCGAGATCTGCCAGGCGCCGATCGCAGTCATCAACTTCGTCGGCGAGGGACGGCAATGGTTCAAGGCCGAGCGCGGTCTCGGGGTCCAGGAGACGCCGCGCGACGTCTCGATCTGCGCCCACGCCATTCTCCAGCCCGGCATCTTCGTGGTGCCCGACCTCACGAAGGATGACCGCTTCACCCGAAATCCGCTCGTCACGGGCGCGCCCGAGCTGCGCTTCTACGCAGGCGCCCTTCTGGAAACCGCGGACAAGGTGCCTATCGGCACCGTCTGCGTGCTGGATTACGAGCCCCGCCCGAGCGGGTTGATGCGCCACCAGAGCTTCGCCCTTCAAGTCGTCGCCAACCAGGTGATGGCGCAGCTCGACCTTCGCCGGGCCGTGCAGGAACGAGATCGGGCGCTGGCGGAAGAACGCGCCGGCGCCGCGCATGCCCGGCTCCTGACCGACGCCACGAACGACGCCGTCTGGGATTGGGACCTCGTCCGCGACCACGTCGTCTGGAACGAGGCTTTGCACGAAGCCTATGGACACGACCTGCGGGAGGTGACCCCGGACGGCGCGTGGTGGCTCGCGCATATCCATCCCGGCGATCGAGAGCGCGTATCGGCCAGCATCCCCGGGGCGATCGATACGGCCGCGGCGAATTGGCGCGACGAGTATCGCTTCCGCAAGCACGACGGCAGCTACGCCCATGTCTTCGACCGGGCAACGTTGATCCGGGACGAAGGCGGTATCGCGGTCCGCATGATCGGCGCCATGCTCGACCTGACCGAGCGAAAGCAGGCAGAGGCCCGCCGCAATGCTCTGTCCGAACTCGGCGACCGGCTTCGCGACAGCGACGACACCGCCGCGATGGCCTATGCGGCGGGCGAGATCATGGGCCGGACACTCGAGGTCGGGAGGGCTGGCTACGGCACGATCGACCCGGACCAGGAGACGATCACGATCGAGCGGGACTGGACGGCGCCCGGCATCGCGAGCCTCGCCGGGCTGCTGCATTTTCGCGATTTCGGGACCTATATCGACGACCTGAAACGGGGCGAGGCGGTCGTCGTCGCCGATGCAGAGATCGACCCCCGCACCGCCGCCACGGCGGAGGCGCTGAAGGGGATCAGCGCCCGATCCTTCGTCAACCTGCCGGTGACGGAGCATGGCCAATCGGTTGCGCTGTTCTACACGAATCACCCCGAGGCGCGCCCCTGGTCGGCCGAGGAAGTCGCCTTCATCCGCAACGTCGCCGATCGCACGCGCGCTGCGGTCGAGCGGGTGCGGGCCGCTTCTGCCCTTCGCGACAGCGAGGAGCGGTTCGGAGTCTTCGCGCAGGTGATGCCGAACCAGGTCTGGGCGGCCGATGCGAGCGGCCGGCTCGACTGGGTGAACCAGCAGGTCCAGGGCTATTTCGGACTCCAGGCCAGCACCGGCGGGGCAAGTTGGATGGGCGTCGTTCATCCCGACGATGTCGGGCTCGCCGCCGAGCGTTGGGCACGCTCCATCGCGACCGGCGACGTCTACGAGACCGAGTTCCGCCTCCGCCGGCACGACGGCGCCTATCGATGGTATCTCGCCCGGGCGCTGCCGATCCGGAACGAGGCCCGCGCTGTCGTTCGCTGGATCGGGACCAACACCGACGTCCACGACCAGAAGGAGAACGCGGCCGAACTCGCGCGGCTGAACGGTCTTCTCGCCGGCCGGATCGAGGAGCGCACCCGGGAGCGCGACCGGCTCTGGTCGACCACGAACGACCTCATGGGAACCGGCGGCCTCGACGGCTACCTCAAAGCCGTGAACCCGGCCTGGACCAGGATGCTGGGGTGGAGCGAGGACGAATTGCTCGCGCGCCCCTTCGCAGCCCTGATCGATCCCGCCGACCATTCCGAGACCGAAGAGATCGTCGCACGATTGTCGGCCGGGGAGACTGTATCGGGCTACGTCGACCACCTGATCCAGAAGGATGGCGGCCGCCGGACCGTGACCTGGAACGCGGTGCCGGATGGCGGGATGTTCTACGTCGTCGGCCGCGACATCACGGCGGAGCGCGAGATCGAGGACCAGCTCCGGCAGTCCCAGAAGATGGAAGCGGTCGGGCAGCTGACGGGCGGCATCGCGCACGACTTCAACAACCTCCTGACCGGGATCGTGGGCTCGCTCGACTTGATGCAGACCCGCATGGCGCAGGGCAGGACGGAGAATCTCGAGCGTTATGCCAAGGCCGCGATGTCCTCTGCGAACCGGGCCGCGGCCCTGACGCACCGGCTCCTCGCTTTCGCGCGCCGGCAGCCGCTCGACCCGAAGCCGACCGACGCCAACGCGCTCGTGACCTCGCTCGAGGACCTTCTTCGCCGGACCATCGGCGAGGCGATCGGGCTCGAGATCGTGACCGCGGGCGGGCTCTGGCCGACCCTCTGCGACCCGAACCAGCTCGAAAGCGCGATCCTGAATCTCGCGATCAATGCCCGCGACGCGATGCCGAATGGTGGCAAGCTCACGATCGAGACCTGCAACACCCATCTCGACTGGCATTACGCGGCCCAGCATCCCGGCGTCGTCTCAGGCCAGTATATCTGCCTCTGCGTCACCGACACGGGCGTCGGCATGGGGCCGGAGGTGATCGGGCGCGCCTTCGACCCCTTCTACACGACGAAGCCGATCGGCCAGGGAACGGGGCTCGGCCTCTCGATGGTCTACGGCTTCGCCCGGCAATCGGAGGGGCATGCCGCGATCTATTCCGAGGTCGGGAAGGGCACGACCGTGAAGATCTACCTGCCGCGCCATCGCAGCGGCAAGGTCGTGCGGGAGGAGGAAGCGACGACAGGGCTTACCGCCGCCCACCGGGCCGAGGCGGGCGAGACCGTCCTCGTCGTCGAGGACGAGCCCGTGGTGCGCGATCTCGTCGTCGAGGTGCTGCACGATCTCGGCTACCAGGCGCTGGAAGCGATCGACGGACCGTCCGGCCTCGCGGTCCTGCAATCGGGCGCGCGGATCGATCTCCTCGTGACAGATGTCGGCCTTCCGGGCCTGAACGGCCGCCAGCTCGCCGATCAGGCGCGGCTGACCCGGCCGGACCTCCGGATCCTGTTTATCACCGGCTATGCCGAGAACGCGGTTTTGGCCTCGGGCTTTCTCGATCCCGGCATGGAGATGATCACGAAGCCCTTCCCGGTCGATGCGCTCGCGAGCCGGATCCGGAGCATGATCGAGGGCTGAGCGTCTCAGGACGCCCGGAGCGCGAAGACGGAGAACAGCTCGGCCGGATCGGTCGCGACACGGGCCGTCGCCCAGCCCGCATGACCGGACAGCGCCTCGAAGCTCGTCTTCGTGTATTTGTAGCTGTTCTCGGTGTGGATCGTCTCGCCCGGCGCGAAGTCGAAACGGGCGGTTCCGATCCGGACGCTCTGCTGGTGCAGGCTCTCGAGATGCATCTCGATCCGGCTCCGCTCGCGGTTGAAGAAGGCCCGGTGGGCGAAGCCCGTCAGGTCGAAATCAGCCCCGAGCTCGCGGTTGATCCGGGTGAGCAGGTTCATGTTGAACCGGGCGGTGACGCCGGCCGCATCGTCATAGGCGGCCTTCAGCACCGCGTCGGGCTTCACGAGATCGACCCCGAGAATGAGAAGTGCGCCGGAGCCTAGAAGCGCCGCGAAGCGGCCGAGCAGCCAGCCCGCGAATTCCGGCTCGAAATTTCCGATCGTCGATCCCGGAAAGAAGCCGATCAGTGGCCTGCCCGCCAGCTCGTCCGGCAGGGCCATGTCGCGGGTGAAATCCGCGACGACCGGAATGACGGTGAGGCCCGGCCTGTCGGCCCGGAGCTGGGCCGCCTCCTCTCGAAGGAAGTCGCCCGAGACGTCGATCGGCACATAGGCCGCAAGGTCCGGGATCGCGCCGAGCAGGACACGGATCTTCTCCGTCGATCCCGATCCGAACTCGACCACCGCCGCGCCCGGTGGCGACAAGGCCACGAACGCGGCCGCATGGTCGCGCAGGATCGCGAGTTCGGTGCGGGTCGGATAATATTCCGGCAGCCGGGTGATCTCCTCGAACAGCCGCGAGCCTTCGAGATCGTAGAAGTACTTCGCAGCCACGGTCTTCTGCGACCGCGCGAGCCCGTCCAGCACATCGGCCAGAAAGGACGAGTCCGCGCGCCCGACGGGGTCGGGGCGCGGCCGGGTGAAGGCCGGAGCGTTCATGAGGGTATCCGTGAAATTCAGGCGAGATCGTCGGCGAGCCTGAGGCCGGTGAATTGCCAGCGCTGCCCCGGGTAGAAGAAGTTCCGGTAGGTGTCCCGGCTATGCCCGGCAGACGTCGCAACCGAGGAGCCGCGCAGCACCATCTGGTTCGACATGAACTTGCCGTTATATTCGCCGAGCGCGCCCTCGACCGGACGGTAGCCCGGATAGGCGAGATAGGCGCTCCGGGTCCATTGCCAGACCACGCCGAAGGCATCGTCGAGTTCGCCCGACCGGGCCGCCGCCTCCCACTCGAACTCGCTCGGCAGCACCTTGCCGGACCAGCGCGCGAAAGCGTCCGCCTCGTAATGGCTGACATGGCAGACCGGCAGGTCGGGATCGACCGCCCGCAAACCGCCCGGCGTCATCACCGACCAGCGCCCGTCCGCCTCGCGCCAATATCCCGGGGCCGTCCAGCCTTCAGCCTGAACGGTCGACCACCCGTCCAAGAGCCAGAGTTCGGGCCGCCCGTAGCCGCGGTCTTCCATGAAGCCGAGCCATTCCCGGTTCGTCACGAGGCGGCGCGAGACGCGGACATCCTGCACCAGACCCTCATGGGCCGGCGCCTCGTTGTCGAAATGGAAGCCGCGCCCATCATGGCCGAAACGCCGGATGCCGCGAGCCAGCGTGACCTCGCCCTCGGCTTGCGACGGGACCGGCGGCTGCCAGGCCGGATCGTAGACCGGGAGGGTCGGGTTCTGGGCGAAGGCGTGCAGGATGTCGGTCAGCAGCAATTCCTGATGCTGCTGCTCGTGGTTCAGCCCGATCTCCAGGATCTCGCCGACCTCCGCGCCGGACGAAGCCGGCAGGCTCTCGAGCAGTGCGATCACGGCCGCATCGACATGGGCCCGGTAGCCCCCGACTTCCTCGGCCGTCGGTCGCGTGACCATGCCGCGATGGAAACGGGCATGCCTCGGTCCGGCGGCCACGTAATAGGAGTTGAACAGGAAGGCGAAGCGGTCGTCGTAGGGCCGGTAGCCCGGCAGGCGCGGCCCGAGCAGGAACTGCTCGAAGAACCAGCTCGTATGCGCCCGGTGCCACTTGGTCGGGCTCGCATCCGGCATCGACTGGACCTGCTGGTCCTCCGGCGACAGGAAGCTCGCCCGGCGCTCGGTCTCGTCGCGCACCTCGCGGTAGCGCCGGATCCAGCTGGACAGGCCCACGGGAGCATCAAGTGCGGGAACAGGCGTGTCACGCGTCTCGGCTTCGATCAGCACGCTCGGTCCTCCGGGTCGCGACGCCGCGCGTCCGAGGACAAACCCTCGTCCGGCACCGCACAATATGGAGGGTTTTTCTCCCCAGACCAGCGCGGGTGAATGTCGCGCATCCCGACCTGATCGCGTAAGGCAGGCCGTGCGGCCGTCTGTCGGGGGGTGGCCGCCGCGCGGCGCGTCTCACGACCGTGTCGGGCGGCCCAGGCCTCTCCGTCTCGTGGCGCCGCTGGATCGACAAGGCCAGACAGGCCTGGGAGGATAGGCATGAGTGGGATCGTCGGCTTCGTCGGCCTTGGCCGCATGGGCAGGCCCATGGCCACGAATCTGTGCCGGCGCGGTTTCCGCCTCGTCGTGAACGACGTGAACCGGGCCGCCGTCGAGGACCTGGAGAGGCATCAGGCGCGCGGCGCCGCGACCCTCGCCGAACTCGCGGCCGAATCCGGGATCGTCGTCACCATGCTGCCGAACTCCGCCGTGGTGACGGAGGTGATTTCGGGGCCGGCCGGCATCCTGGCCCATGCCAAGCCCGGCACGCTCATCATGGACATGAGCACGGTCTCACCGGAGACGACGGACGCGATGGCGGCGGCCGCCGCTTCCGCCGGGATGACTTACGTCGACGCTCCCGTCGGCCGGCTCGCGAGCCATGCGGATCGGGGCGAGAGCCTGTTCATGGTCGGCGGCTCGGATGCCGACTTCGCCCGCGTGAAACCGCTGCTCGAGGGGATGGGCTCGACCATCCACCATTGCGGTCCCGTCGGGAGCGGGACCCGCACGAAGCTCGTCAACAACTACCTCGCGGTCTCGCTCTGCCAGATGAATGCCGAGGCCCTCGCCCTGTCGCAGCGCTTCGGCCTCGAACTGGAGAAGACGCTGGAGGTCCTGCACGGCACGACAGCCACCAACGGGCAGCTGAAGCTCAACTGGGCCTCCAAATCGCTGATCGGCGACATCGAGCCGGGCTTCACCATCGACCTCGCCCACAAGGACCTGACCCTGATCGTGGACGCCGCCAACGCGGCCCGCGTGCCGATGCCGCTCGCAGCCGCGGCCCGGGAGGCCTTCTCGACCGCCCGCGCCCGCGGCTTCGGCGGCCAGGACTTCTCGGCCATGGGCGACGCGCTCTGCGACCTCGCCGGGATCGAAAAGCCGCGCCTGAAGAAGGGATGATGGACGGAGCCTACAGCTCCATCTTCATCGGCTGCGGATAGTACCGGAACCCCTCGCCCTGTTTCGCGACATGGCCGAGCCCCGGCCAGGCGAAATGGTAGGCGAGGATCGGCACGCGGTTCGCAGCCAGCATGGAGAGAAGCCGGACGCGAGTCTGGGCCGACTGCTTCGGATCGCTGTCATAGGCGAATTCAGTCAGTGGCTTCTCGAGCAGCAGCACCGGGTGGTGGGCGAGGTCGCCGATATAGGCCATCGATTGCCGCCCGGAGGTGATGGTGAAGATCGTGTGCCCGACCGTATGCCCGGGCGCCGCGATCGCCTGGATGCCGGGCAGGAATTCCTGGCCGTCCTTGACGAAGACCATCCGGTCGCGGTTCGGGACGAGGTTCTTCTTGGCCGTGTCGTAGAAGGTCTTCATGGCCGGCGTCGCCTTCGAATCGTCCGTCCAGAAATCGTAATCGGCCTGGCTGATGTAATATTGCGCGTTCGGGAAGTTCCGCGTCCCGTCCTCCGCGACACAGCCGCCGCAATGGTCGACATGGGCGTGGCTCATGACGACGGCGTCGATGTCCTTCGGATCGATCCCGGCCTGTTTCATCGTGGCGAGGAGCTTGCCGGTCGAGGGACCGAAGAGCTTCAGCGAGCCCATGCCGGTGTCGAACAGCACTGTCCTGTCGCCGGTGGTCAGGATCAGGATGTTCTGCTCGAGCACCGCGTTGTCGAGCGGCAGGAAGTTGTCGGTGAGCTGCCGTTCCATCTCGGCGGGGGAGAGGCCAGTGAAATTCGTCTTCGGGTCGCCGAGCGGCAGCGTACCGTCGGAGACTACCGTGGCCTGCGCGTCGCCGAGCTTGAAGCGGTAGAAATAGGGCGCCTGCGCGGTCGCGAGCGGGGCCTTGGCCGCCGCCGGACCGCGCCAGGAAAGTGCGGCGGCCCCGGCCGCCGTGCCGGCCAGGAAGCCTCGGCGCGGCAGGTGAATGCGATCGGTCATGGATAGCCTCCCGTTATTGTGGCCGGGAGGCTCGGCCCGATCTTTGGCGAAAGTGCGTCAGCCCGCCGCGGCCGCGCTTTCCGTCCGGCGCCAGCGCGCGGGGCCGTCGCGGTGGATCGAAGCCCCGGTCGGGTCGACCGCGACCGTGACCGGCATGTCCTCGACCGCGAATTCGTGGATCGCCTCCATGCCGAGCTCCGGGAAGGCAATGATGCGCGAGGAGCGGATCGCCTTCGAGACGAGATAGGCCGCGCCGCCGACCGCGACGAGATAGGCGGCGCCGTGCCGGCGGATGGTCTCGATCGCGGCCGGGCCGCGCTCGGCCTTGCCGATCATCACGAGGAGCCCGGTCGCGGCCAGGATCGGCTCCAGGAACTTGTCCATCCGGGTCGCGGTCGTGGGACCTGCCGGGCCGACGGCCTCGCCCGCCACTGCGTCGACCGGGCCGACATAGTAGATGGCCCGGTCGCGGAGATCGACCGGGAGCGGCTCGCCGGCAGCCAGCATCCGGGTCAACCGGAGATGAGCGGCGTCGCGGCCAGTCAGCAGCCGGCCCGAGAGGAGCAGCGTCTCCCCTGCGCGCCAGGTCGCGACCTCGTCGCGGGTGAGCCGGTCGAGATCGACCCGCCGGCTGGAGGCCGCGGCCGCGCCGAGCACCACCTCCGGCCAGAGGTCCGGCGAGGGCGGGGTGAAGGTGGCCGGTCCCGAGCCGTCGAGCCGGAAATGCACATGCCGGTCGGCCGCGCATTGCGGGATCAGCCCGACCGGGAGCGAGGCGGCATGGGTCGGGAAGGTCCGGATCTTGACGTCGAGCACGGTCGTCAGCCCGCCGAGCCCCTGCGCGCCGATGCCGAGCGCGTTGACCCGGTCGCAGATGTCGATCCGCATCTCTTCGAGCTTCGAGGCGGGCGCGCGGGCCCGGAGTTCGGTCATGTCGATCGGTTCGAACAGGGCCTCCTTGGCCATCAGCATGGCGCGCTCGGCCGAGCCGCCGACCCCGATCCCGAGAATGCCGGGCGGGCACCAGCCGGCTCCAAGCGTCTCGACCGTGCGCAGCACCCAATCCGCGACGGAATCGCTCGGGTTCAGGCAGACGAACTTCGCCTTGTTCTCCGAGCCGCCGCCCTTGGCCGCGACATGGATCTCGACATCCTCGCCCGCCACCATCTCCACGTGGAGGTTCGCGGGCGTGTTGTCGCCGGTGTTGTGGCGTCCGAAGAGCGGGTCGGCGACCATCGAGGTGCGCAGCGGATTCCGCTCGCTGCGCCAGGCGCGGCGCACGCCCTCGTCGACGAGGTCGGCGAGCGACCGGGTCGTCGCGAAGCGGGCGCCCATGCCGATCCGCATGAAGACATTCGCGACGCCCGTATCCTGGCAGATCGGCCGGCGCCCGAAGGCGGCCATGCGGGAATTGAGGAGGATCTGGCCGATCGCGTCGCGGGCCGCCGGGCTCTCCTCGCGCCGGTAGCTGTCGGCGAGATGCGCGATGAAGTCGGCCGGGTGGTAGGACGAGATGAATTGCAGCGCATCGGCGATGCTCGTGACGAGGTCGTCCTCGGAGATCGTCGCCACCGCGACTACTCCGCCGCCGCCCGGATGTCGGCGAATTCGCGCCGGATCGCGGCATCGTGCTCGCCGATCGCCGGCACCGGGCCGAGCGCGGGCATGGCCCCGTCATGGATGGCGGGCGGCGCCACGATCGAGGCCGGTCCGCCCGGCGTGCCGACCGTGACGCGCCGCAAGGCCGGATGCGACTGCAGGGCGGCGACCTCGTTCACGAAGCCGTAGGCCGTCCCGGCCGCGCCCAGCCGGGCGGCGGCCTCGTCGCGGGTCAGGGCCGCGAAGGCCAGGGCGAGGCGGGCATCGACCTCGGGCCGGTTCGCGACCCGGGCATTGTTCGAATCCCAGCCGGGCTGCGTCGCGAGGCCCGGCTCGTCCATCATGCCTTGGCAGAACCGGGCCCATTCGCGCTCGTTCTGGATCGAGATCAGGACGAGGCTGCCGTCCCGCGTCGCGAAGGCGCCGTAGGGGCAGATCGACGGGTGGGCGAGCCCGACCCGGCGCGGCGCCTGCCCGGTGCCCTCGAAATAGAGGAGCGGCACGTTCATCCAGTCCGCCATGCCGTCGAACAGGCTGGCTTCGATCCGGCGGCCTTCGCCCGTGATGCCGCGCCCGATCAGGGCCTCCAGCACCGCGGCATGGGCCGACATCCCGCAGGCGATGTCACAGACCGAGACGCCGACCCGGCCGGGCCCGGCCGGATGGCCGGTGATCGCCGCGAGGCCGCTCTCCGCCTGGACGAGAAGGTCGTAGGCCTTCATCTCGGCATAGGCATGGCCTTTGCCGTAGCCGGAGATGTCGACCGTCACGAGGCGCGGGTAGAGCCGCCTCAGCTCGGCCGATCCGAAGCCGGCCCGCTCGGCCGCGCCCGGCGCGAGATTCTGGATGAAGACGTCCGCCCGGGCGAGGATGCGATGCAGCAGGGCAGCGTCGGCCGCGTCCTTGATGTCGGCCGTGAGGCTCTGCTTGCCGCGGTTCAGCCAGGTGAAGTAGCTCGACAGCCCGTGCACGGCGCCGTCATAGCCGCGCGCGAAATCGCCCTCGGGACGCTCGATCTTGATGACCCGGGCGCCGGCATCGGCGAGGCGCGAGGAGCAATAGGGGGCGGCGACCGCCTGTTCGAGCGCGACGACGAGGAGGCCGCCGAGCGGCTTCGCTCCGTCACTCCCCATGACGAACCCCCGAGGTCGACCGAGCGACGGCTTATGCGCCGCGGAGCGCCAGCCTGTCGAGCTTGGAGGGCGCGAAGGTGGCCGGCACGATAGCGGCCAAGGAGCCGGTCATCACCGGGACGATGGCAGCCATGCCGCCGGGCGCGAGCGGGGTGCGGGCGAACATCGCCACGAGATTGCGGTCGGCCGGCGCGGCCGCATGGGCCGGGTCCGACATGCGCGCGACGTTGATGGGCGGAAGCGGCGGCTTCACGCGGGCGGGCGTGATCACCAGTTCTTTTCCGGCAAAGGCCAGCGCCTCCGGCCGGCTCACCGGGCCGAGCGGCACACCGCGCCGGTTCAGGGAGACGAATGTCGCGTGCATGCCGCCGTCCTGGTACGTGACCCGGATCGCGGCGACCCCGTCGGCGACAAGAGCAACCGTCTTCTCCGTCTCGGCGGCGATCCGGGCCTGGGACGCGGCCTCCCGCTCCGGATTGCGATAGGGCGCGAAGCTGTAGCGCCCGCCGCTCACGCCGACGGCGGGCTCCTCGCCCGACCCCTCGAAACGGTCGTAGCCGACCTTCAGCTGCCGCCAGAAATCGATATGCGGCTCCGAGCGGGCCCGCGCCATGTTCGCGGCGGTCAGCCGGAACGGGTAGGACTGGAACTGGAAGGCCCGCTGGCCGCCCGCGAAGGCCTCGCGGGCGAGGGCGTAGATCTCCGAAATCTGCTCGTCGGTCATGGCGTAGCAGCCCATGGACGAGCAGATGCCGTGCACCATCAGGAAGGAGCCGGTCGCCCCATGCGCGCGGTCGTAGGCGTTCGGATACCCGAGGTCGAAGGACAGATGATAGGCCGAGTTCGGGTTCATCTGTTTCGACGTGACCGAATAGAAGCCCTCGGGTGCCTGCCGGTCCCCGGTCTTGAGCTTCGGCCCGAGCTGGCCCGACCAGCGGCAGATCGGGAAGGTTTTGAGGAGCACGTAGCGGCCGTTGCGGGCGAGCTTCCAGACCTCGAGCTCGGCCTCCTTCTTGAAGGCCCGCATCAGGATCGGGGCGCCGGCCTGCGTGTCGCGGGCGCTCATCAGCGCCTGGGTCGCGGACGGGATCGGAGCGAACGCCTTCTCGGGACCACCGGGAGCCGCGACGGCGACCGAACCGACGAACAGAGCCGCGGCTACGGCCGCGATGAACGCTGTCTTGATCATCTGTCCCCTGGCGAGCCTCGTCTCACGCATTCTGCGACTGGCCGCCCTCCTGGGCGTCTTACATCCGATTGGGGCAGCAATAGGGGTGATTCGCCTTAACGTCTTCTCCCGCGTGGGCCGGACGCCGATCCCTCCACCCGTCCGAGGATGACCGTGAGCGGATCGGCCGCGAAAGCGCGGGTCATGAAGTCGGCATGGCCGACGGACGAAGCCGAGGGGATCAGGGTCACGGTCCCGGGCCTGAACGCGTCCGGCAACCCCGCCCCCGTCTCGACCCCGCGCTCGGACAGCATCCGGCGGAACTGGGCGTTCTGGCCCTTCGAGGACCCGGAAAAGGCGCTCGCCACGAAGATCGATCGCTTGGCGGCGACGACCTCGGCGAAACGCTCGACCTCGCCGAACAGGGCGTCCATCAGGACGAGGCCCTGGATCCGCTCGCCGGCCCCGCCGATCTCGAGTCCGTAGACGGCCGGCAGATAGCCGCCGCTATAGGCGACGACGATCACCGGGATGCTGCGGTAGCCGCTCTGCCCGGTCAGCTCGCCGAGCCGCGCCGCGGCCTCGTCGAGGAAGCTCCGGAGGGCATTCGCTTCCCAGAAGCGGCCGGCGCTCGAATCGAGCGCGTCGCGCGCGAGCTGCGGGGCAACCAGGACGGCGTTGAGGCCGGATGCCGCGACCTGCTGCGGGACACGCTGCTTGCGGCACACGTCGCGCTCCAGCGTGGCGCTGTTGCCGTGGAAATAGAGGACCATCGCGGCCGGCCGGCCTGGATCGAAACCGGCCGGGACCGAGAGGAGCACCCGGTTGTCGCTGTAGGTCGGGTTCTCCCAATACACCCCGCCGCGCGGCGAGGTGTGGCCACGCCGGCCGTCCTCCTCCCTGTCCAGGAAGGGAACGCCCTTGCCCGGGATCGGGCCGTCATAGGGGAAGGGCGCGGTCGCGAAGGGAACGAGCCATGACCGGGTGTTGCCGCAGGAGAGGGGTCGGGCCGCCCCGTTGCCGGCCGCGATCACGTCAGGTGCTCCCGCGAGCGCGCAGACGATCCACCCGGCGAGGGAAAGCCAGCGCGCAACTCCCGTCCCGCGTCTCACGAGACGGTCCGTCGCCCGACGCCATCGCAGCCCATCCGCTCGTCCTCGTCATCCCGCTCGGCCCGACACAGCCCGCCTTCCGAACTGCACGCGGATGCTTTGCCCCTTGTCGGAACAGCTTGTTAGCCGTAGCGCCGGATAGTCGCCAGCGTGCAGGAGGCCCGTCACGGCGTGGAAGACCGCATTCTCGCCATCCCGGGCAGCATCGTCGGCGCTCAGCGCGAGGTGGCCGCCCGGCCTCTCACGAACACCGCCCTCGCTGAGCCGGTCCAGGCGGGCTCGAGCGGATCGGGGTGCCGGCACCCTATGCTGCGCTGAAGGCGCGCTTTCCCTCGATCTCTTGCGGGACGCCCGAGAGCGACATTCCCTGCTGACGCGTTGCGTCCAAGCCGATTGCCAAGAGCCTGTCGGGGGTGGAATCTGGGCCCGACCGGGCGAGCCCGACACCTCAGGACACACGGACGAGCATGAGCGCCTCCCTCGCCGAAGCCCCCGCTCCCACAGCCGACCTTCTCTACGAGCGGGACGGCGACATAGCCCGGATCACCTTTAACCGGCCCCAGGCCCGAAACGCCCTCACCTTCGCCATGTATGAGCGCATGGCCGAAATCTGCGCGGCTCTGAACGACGATCCGGCGATCAAGGTGCTGGTCATCACGGGGGCGGGCGACAAGGCCTTCGCGGCCGGCACCGACATCTCGCAATTCCGGGCCTTCAACAGCCCGGAGGATGCGATCGGCTACGAGAACCGCATCGAGCGCGTTCTCGACGTGATCGAGCAATGCCGGGTTCCGACCATCGCGGCCATCGCCGGCGCCTGCACGGGCGGCGGCGCTGCGATCGCGAGCTGCTGCGACATCCGGATCGGCACCGCCTGGACCCGGATCGGCTTCCCGATCGCCCGCACGCTCGGCAATTGCCTGTCCATGAAGAATATCGGCCGCCTGATCGGGCTGATCGGTCCGGCCCGCGTGAAGGACCTCATCTTCACGGCCCGGCTGGTCGGAGCCGAGGAGGCGTTGGCGGTCGGGCTCCTGAGCGAGGTGGTCGCGGATGCCGACGCGCTCGCGACGCGAGCCGACGAACTCGCCCGCACGATCGCCGGCCATGCCCCCCTCACCTTGCGGGCCACCAAGGAAGCGGTGCGGCGCCTCGGCCAGCGCTCGTCTGCGGAGGAGGACGAGGACCTGATCCTGATGTGCTACATGAGCGCCGATTTCCGGGAGGGCATGGATGCCTTCCTGAACAAGCGGCCGCCGGAATGGCGCGGCGCGTAGCGCCGCCCGGACTGCTGTAGCCGTGCGGACTTGCGCCGAGCCGTGATCGGAGCAGCCCGGTGAGCGAGGCGATCGACATCGCACTCCGGCTCGCGGGCCTCTTTTATCTGCTGGCCTCGGTTCTGGGGCTCCGCGCGGTGGCGATGGATGCGCTACTGTCGCACGCCATCGCGGCGATCGCGCCGGGAGTAGACCGGGCGTCCGACCGGGCGGACCGGTGGCGGCGGCGCTACCTCCTGGCGAGCTCGATCGGCATCGGCTGGGGAGCGATCTCGCTTGTCGCGGGCCTCGCCATGGCGGCCGGTCTGTTCGTGCTGAACGCGCTTGGCCAGCTCGCCTATCTGCTCGCTTCCCCGCGCCTCGTGGACGCGGTCGATCCGCCCGAACCCGGAGCCCGGCAGCGGAGCTGCCGCGCCTTCGGCGTCTACGCGGCCCTGTCGGTGCTGGTGGCGGCCGCGGCCTGGACCGGCATTCTTCGGCCCCTCGCAGAGCAGCCCTGGATCGCGGCCGTCGCCGGGGGCGCGGCCCTCGCCCTCGTGGCCTATGCGGCGTGGCTCTTGCGGCCGATGCGCCGGCAGGCCTCCTCCGGCTGGAGCGAACCCGAGCCGGACGAGCCGGATCCGTTCGAGGATCCGCCGGCCGACGAGGGGTCGAGCCGGCAGGAACTCGCCCGGCAGGCGGGGACGCTCCAGGTCATGCTGACCCCGTCCTGGGGCAGCGGCGGCCTCATGGAGGCCGAGACGGGCGAACCGGTCGCCTTCGAGGTGCGGCAGCGGCTTCTCTCCCAAGAGGCGCGCGACCTGATCGCGGACTGGCTGTGCCTGTTTCGCGAGGTGGCCGACGCCCTCGACCCTCGCCGCTGCCGCCTCACGGCGCC
This sequence comes from uncultured Enterovirga sp., assembly GCF_964242715.1. Taxonomy (NCBI): domain Bacteria; kingdom Pseudomonadati; phylum Pseudomonadota; class Alphaproteobacteria; order Hyphomicrobiales; family Methylobacteriaceae; genus Enterovirga; species uncultured Enterovirga sp. Next base: position 35,966 of record NZ_CAXTAZ010000034.1, on the reverse strand, counting down.
GGATGGCCTTGCCCGGCTGGAGGCGCTCGGGCGCCCGATCCACGACCTCCTCGTCGCGGAACTCGGACCCGACCGGGTCCGGTTCGAGCCCGCCCCGCGCCCGGTCTTCCCGGCCGAGACGGTCACGGGCGTCGACCTCATGGCGGAATATCAATGCCATCCGGTCTGGCTGAACGAACCGGGCCGCTACGGTTGCGCCGTCCCGGAGACGCTCGGGCTGTCCTGGGGCCTCGCTCGATCGCTCGATCAATGGGCACTGGCCTGGGACGAATCCTACGATCCGGACGACCTCGGCGGGCCCTCGCTCTGGTCCGAGGAGCAGCACGCGGCGCATCGGCTGGAGGGCAGGGTGCTGGCGGTCCGGCTCGCGCGCGAATTCGCCGAGACCGGCCGGGGCGACGTCGCCGTCGCGATCCGGATCGACGGCGTGGCCTCCCGCGTCTCCGCCTCCGACCGGCTGCCGCCGCTCACGCCGTGACCGGCGCCGTCCCGGGTGCGTCCCGCCACCGGCGGGCGAGGCGGTACATGCGGTGCTCGCCGTATTTCTTCGGCAACGGCATGCGGCCGACATATTCGGCCTCGAAGCACCTCGCCTCGGTCGTGGCCAGGATCGCGGCGAAAGGCTCGGTGACGTAGACGGCCCCCGGCGGCGCGATCGGCTCGACCCGGGCCGCACGCGACACCTGGGTGCCGAAATAGCTCGTGACGCCCCGGATTGGGTCCCAGCCGCGGAAGACCGGCCCGTGATGGAGGCCGATGCGGAGCTCGGGGGCGAAACGCCGGGCCCGGCGCATCCCGGCAGCCTTTTCCTGGATCGCCAGCGCCAGTTCCGCCGCGGCCTCGATCTCGGCCACCACCAGGAAGAACGCGTCGCCCCAGGTGTTGCGGTAGAGGATCTGCGGCGCGAACCCGTCCATGACCTCGCCGATGCCGGCCATGAACTCGCACCAGAAGCCCGGGAGGCTCGATTCCGGGATGGACGAGAAGCGATAGACGTCGGCGAACAGGAAGGCCCGCATCTCCCGGGTCGGCGGCATCGGGTCGAGCGGAGCCGGCAGGCGCGGGGGGTGCACGCGCGCCTGCCCTATCGGAACGACCCGTCCGGCCTCGGGCCGGCCAGCGGCATCGGTCCCGTCTGCGCTCTCTCGCCTGACTTCGATCGCGAGACATTCCGTCGAGAGCCGCCGGGCCCGGGTCCTGGCAAGGCCCCTCGCGATCAGCGCCGCATAGGCGACGAGGTCGGGATCGGGAAAGTCTCCGTCCGATGTCGCCGACGTCACGGTCGCCGCCTGAGCGAGGCAGCTCCGGCGCCGCGCCACCTCCTCGGGCGGGCTGCGATTGCCGAAATATGAGAGATAATCCGCCTCCGACAACGGCAGCACGAGATGCAGCTCGGCCCCGCGCGTCAGCACCTGCTCGGCCATGACGAGGGCGCCGGTCGTCCAGAGCGTGCCGATCCCGAATCCCACCCCCGCCTCCCGGAGGCTCGCCTCCACCTTGCCGGCAAGATCGTGCTCGTCGTCGGGGTCGATGTCGTCGGCGGAAAAATGCGCGACGACGGGAGGCGCCAGGATCGCGAGCAGGTCCCGGGCGCGATCGGCTTCCACGCGGAGCGCGGGAAGCAGGATGGCGAGCTGGCAGCGCGTGGTCGAAAGGGCGCCGTAATCCTCGCCCGCGCGTTCGCGCGCATGGCAAAGCGCCGCCGCGGCCTCGTCCCAACGGCCGAGGATAACGAGCGCCTCGGCCCGCGTCGCGGCCGCATAGTAGTTCGGCGCGTCTTGGAGGGCCGGACCGGAGAGGAGCGACGTCGCGATCTCGCAGCCGGCGGCCAGGTCGCCGGACAGGACGGAGAGGGTGGCGGCGTTGATGCCGGGAAAGGCATCCTGCGTCCGGCGATACACCTGAAAATAGGATCGCGCAGCTCGGGCGAGTAGCCGAGGCCGCCGCGCAGGGTCCGCCGACAAAGCCGCATCCTTTCGGATCCGGGCCCAGAGCGAGGCGCCATCGACGTCACCGGCCCGATTCAGGCGGAGCGCCCGGTACTGCGTCGCGGCTTTCGCGGTCGCTCCCGCACGCGCGAGCGCCAGAACGCTCAGGTAGCGCAGCCGTGGGTGATCGTCTCCCGCGTCCAGGCAGGCCTTCGCCTTGTCATAGGCGCCGATCAGTTCGGCCCGGCGCAGGTCTCGGTCGATCGCCTCGATCGTCGCCGCGTCGACCAACCTTCGTCCCCCGCCGCAGCGTTCCGAGCGCCGCGACGACCCTAACGTTGCTGCGCTCGCGCGGCCAGACGGAGGCCGGGTCAGCGCCGCCTATTTCGGGGCGGCGTTGGGATTCGCACTTCCGGGGCTGCCGGCCGGCGGAATGACCGGGGTCGTGCCGGGATTAGGCACCGGCGCAGGTACGGTCATGCTCGGGCTCGTATCGGGCGGGGTGATGACCCCGTCGCTGCGCTGGAGCTTGTCGCTCAGGGTACCGGTCGAACTCGTCGAGTCGCTGCCGGTCCGGGGCTCGATCTTCTCCGGCACCGTGTTCTGCGGGGCCGGCATGTTCGGGTCTCTCGGCTGCGGCTGCACGGGCATTTGGGCGAGCACGCTCGAGGCGAGACCCGCGATCGTCAGGCCGGCAACGGCCGTCCGCAGCCAATATCCGCGCAACATCGCATTCCACCCTCGTTCGCCGCCGTCACGCGGGAGCCACGTGCAGGCAGACTGTGACCGAACAACAGCCGCTCGGCAGGAGGGTTCCGGAGCCGGCCTCAGGCCCGCCCTTTCGGGCCGTCCGCGAGATCGAAATAGAGGCTTCGCAGACGCTGCACGAGCGGGCCCGGCTTCCCGCCGGCGACCGGCTGTCCGTCGATCGTGACCACCGGCATGACCAGCATCGTGGCGCTGGTCAGGAAGGCTTCCGCGGCATCCACGGCCTCGGCCTTGGTGAAGAGGCGCTCCTCGACGCGCAGCTGCGCCTCCTCGGCCAGCCGGATCACGGCCTCGCGGGTGATCCCGGGCAGCACTGCATGCGATAGCGGCCGGGTCACGATGGTGCCGGACTTGGTGATGATGAAGGCGGTCGACGAGGAGCCCTCGGTGACGTGCCCGTCCTCGACCATCCAGGCCTCCGCGACGCCGGCCTCCGCCGCCGCCTGCTTGGCCAGGACCTGGGCCAGGAGCGCCACCGACTTGATGTCGCGGCGCTGCCAGCGCAGGTCCGGCACGGTGATGACGGCCACGCCGGTTTCGGCCGCGGGCGCATCCCGCATGCGCTTCTCTTGGGTGAACATCACCACCGTCGGGGCGACATCCGTCGGGAAGGCGAAGTCGCGCTCGGAGACGCCGCGGGTCACCTGCATGTAGACGAGGCCCTCGCGGATTCCGTTGCGGGCGACGAGCTCCTCCTCGAGCCCCGTCCATTCGGCCGCGCTGTACGGGTTCGCGATCCGGATCTCACCGAGGGAGCGTTCCAGCCGGGCAAGATGGGCCTCGTTGTCGACGAGCTTGCCGTCGAGGATCGCGGCCACCTCATAGATGCCGTCGGCGAACAGGAAGCCCCGATCCATGATCGGGATCCGGGCCTCCTCGTAGGGGACGAAATCGCCGTTGACGAACACCGTGCGGGACATGGGCAGCATCTCCGGGGCTTGCGCTGCGACAGCCCTGCCGGAGCCCGAAGCCGACCGCAACCCCGCGCCGCGCAGGGGCGGGGCTACTTCACGGCCATGATGTAGGCGAAGCTCGTGAAACGGCGCCAGTCGCGTTCCCGCGTCAGGCGGGTGAAGGCGGCGTCGACCTGCCGGAGCACCGGGATCTTCCAGAAATAGCTGTAGCCGTAGAAGGGCAGGACCAGGGTCTCGCGGTAGCCGCAGCCCTCCAGCATTGGCACGACCTTCGCCGGATCGCCGAAGCAGTGATCGTAGAAGGCCGGGAATTTCGGGTTGTCGCCCTCCTGGTGCCGATCAGGAAAGAGGCGGCTCACGATGGCCGAGGAGACGGCCTCGGGCACGAGCCGATTGAGGGCGAAGGCCGGGGCGTAGAGAGTCGGCACGAAGGCCAGTGCCACGCCGCCCGGCGCCAGCATCGCATACTGGTTCTGCCAGAGCCGGCGAGCGTCCCGCACATGCTCCATGACCATGCGGGAATAGACGAGGTCGTAACTGCCGGGCGCGACGCGCTGCATCGTGTCCGGGGCGGCGACGTCGCAGCAGATCTTGGCGAAGGCGGCGGGTGCGAGCGCGAGCTCTCCGGCGGAAATATCGTTGATGGTGACCGACAGGCCGAGCCGCTCCGCTTCCTCGGGCGTGAACAGCGTGTCACGCCCCCCGCCGATTTCGAGATGGCGGGTCAGCCCGTATTCCTCGGATAGCCGGACCACCATCGCCTTGTAGCTGTTCCACGACCAGTTCCAGTCCGGCGAATAGCCGAGCTCGTCCGCGATCGCGGCGATCGGGCGCCGCGAGGGAGACTGACGAAAGGGTTGCGGCTCGGACAGAGCTGCCGACATGGCGAATTCTCCCGCGCGCCGCGACCCGGGAGGCGTGGCGGCGACCCTGCCTAGACCGGAAGCGTGAAGATCACGTTGGAGAGAAGCGCGACATTGCTGCCGACCCGCCCGGGTCTATCCGGCGAGATGCGGGCAGGCGGAAGCAGCCGGAGGCGCGGCCGACGCGACCTTCCGCTCCCGCTTTTCGACGAACATTGGCAGCGTCTCGCCCGGCCGCAGCGTCAGGCGGCAGACGGGCTCGACGACATGGCCCGGCTTCAGCCGGAGCCGGAAATGCTGGGCCAGCACGGCGAGGGACAGGATCGACTCGGTCGTCGCGAAGGACATCCCGGCGCAGACCCGCGGACCGATCGAGAAGGGCACATACGCATAGCGCGAGACGGGTTCCGGGCTTCCGTCGAGGAAACGCTCCGGCACGAAATGGTCCGGCCTGTCCCAGAGCTGCTTGTGCCGGTGCAGCACCCAGGGCACTACCATCACGAGCGAGCCCTTCGGCACGCGGCGGCCTCGAAGCGTTTCCTCCTCGGTCGCCTCCCGGGCCAGGATCGGCACCGGGGGGTAGAGCCGCAGCGTCTCCTCGACCACGGCGCGGGTATATGGAAGGCGCCCGACGTCGGCGAGGCCGGGTGGGCGGTCGCCCAGCACGGTGTCGAGCTCGGCATGGAGCTTCGCCTCGACATCGGGCGCCTGCGACAGCAGGAACCAGGCCCAGGCCAGCGTATTCGCGGTCGTCTCGTGGCCGGCCATGAAGATGACGGCGGCCTCGTTGCGGAGCGCCTCGTCGTTCATGCGCTCGCCGGTCTCCTCGTCGCGGGCGTCGAGAAGGTGGCCTATGACCGAGGTCTCGCCGCTCGCGCCACGGGCCCGGTAATCGGCGATGATGCCGTCCAGCACGGCGTGGATGCGGGCGACCGACCGATACAGGGCGCGCCCGTGCCAGCGCGGCAGCCAGTCGGGCAGGCCGAGGAGGGACAGGGCGTCCGTCTGGCCGACATGGCGCTGGTAGTCGCTGAACCCCTCGACCACCTCGCGGGCATGGCCGCCGCCGAGCTGGCGGCCGAAGATCGTGCGGCAGATGATCTCGGCCGTGAGCTCGGCCATCTGCGACAGCGCGTCGATCTCGGTCCCGGGTGGGAGCGCGGCCCAGCGGTCGCGGGCCTCCACGATCGTGTCCACCATCACGGGCGCGAAGAGGGACACCTTCGAGGTGTGGATCACCGGGCCGACGAGCTTGCGGCGTCGGCGCCAGGTCTCGCCGTCGGAGATGAAAAGCCCGTCGCCGAGGAGCGGCGACAGCGCGTGCCGCATCTGCGGCGATTTCCGCTCGAAGCTCGCGGCGTGCTGGCTGAACGCCTCCTGCACGGTGTCCGGGCTGTTGCACACGAAGACGCTGCGGGCGAGCAGCTTCGTCTCCATGAACTGGGTCTCGAAGGCCTTCTCGGTCCAGATCTCGAGGAGGCTGCGCCGGGCCCGGCGGATCAGCTCGAAGGCCGACAGCCGATCGGGGGGGCGGTGGGGAAACGGGGGGACGAACGCGCTCACATGGGCCTGCGGGAAGGGCGCCTGCTGCCGGTTGCGGGCGAGGCTTAGGCCGGGCCGGCGCCCTGGGCAAGCCGCTTCACGATCCGTTCAGTTGCCGTGGCCCGCCGTCCATGGCACCCGGCCGTGAGGTCGAGGACAGGACAGCCACATGCACGCACAGGTCGGGATCATCGGGGCGGGCCCGGCCGGGCTGATGCTGTCGCACCTCCTCCACCTCGCCGGAATCCGCTCGGTGATCGTCGAGAGCCGGTCCCGGGACGCCATCGAGGCGACGATCCGGGCGGGCGTCCTCGAACAGAACACGGTCGACCTGATGGTCGAGACGGGCCTCGGCGACCGTCTCGGGCGCGAGGGCCAGGTCCACGAGGGCTTCTCCTTCCACTTTGCCGGGGAGGGGCACCGGATCGACCTCCGGGCGCTGACCGGGCGGGCCATCACGGTCTATCCGCAGCACGAGGTGCTGAAGGACCTGATCGCGGCCCGGCTGGAGGCCGGGGGCGAGATCGTGTTCGACGCGAGCGATGTCTCGGTGCAGGACGTGACCTCGTCGCCCCGGATCCGTTTCACGGATGCGGAAGGTCGCAACCAGGACCTCTCGGTCGACATCCTGGCCGGATGCGACGGTTTCCACGGCATCTGTCGGCCGGCGATCCCGGACGCGGTGCGGCAGGACTACATCCGGATCTACCCCTTCGGCTGGTTCGGGATCCTGGCCGAGGCGCCCCCCTCGGCCGAGGAGCTGATCTATGCACGCCACGAGGACGGCTTCGCGCTCATCTCGACGCGCTCCTCCTCGGTGCAGCGCATGTATTTTCAATGCGACCCGGCCGAGCGGGTCGAGGATTGGTCCGACGACCGGATCTGGAGCGAGCTCCAGCGTCGGGTCGCCGGAGACGGGTTCCGGCTGGTCGAGGGGCCGATCTTCCAGCGCAACGTCGTCGCCATGCGGAGCTTCGTCTCCGAGCCGATGCAGCATGGCCGGATGTTTCTCGCGGGCGACGCCGCCCATACCGTGCCGCCCACCGGCGCCAAGGGCCTGAACCTCGCGGTGGCCGATGTCTGGGTTCTGGCCCGCGCGCTGGAGCGCCACTTCGCCGGCAAGGGGTCGGAGTCGCTGGAGACCTATTCGAAGACTGCGCTCCGGCGGGTCTGGCGCGCGCAGCATTTCTCCTGGTGGATGACCTCGATGCTGCACCGCTTCGCCGAATCCGGCGAGTTCGACCGGCGCCGTCAGTTGGCCGAACTCGAATTCGTCACGAGTTCGGACTCGGCCGCCCGGACCGTCGCCGAAAATTATGTCGGGCTGCCGCTGGAGGCAGGACCGCATTGAGCGACGCCGACGGCATGGTGGTTCGGGTACGCTGCCTCCCTTCCGGCCGGTGCCGCCTACAAAAGGGCGACGCGGCTGCCTAGCTCGGGTCAGGACGTTTTGGAGCAGGTGATGGCCGGGACAGCATTGGTCGTGGGAGCGAGCGGCATCGTCGGCAGCGCGACGGCGCGGCGGCTGCTCGACGAGGGCTGGCGGGTTCACGGCCTATCCCGGCGGCCGACTGAACAGGCCGGCGTAGAGCCAATCTCCGCCGACCTGCAGGACGCGGCCGGCACCACCCGGGCGCTGGCCGACGTGAGACCCGACGCCGTCTTCATCACGACCTGGCTGCGCCAGCACAGCGAGGCGGAGAATATCCGGGTCAATTCCGCGATGGTTCGCAACCTGCTGGACGGGCTGCGCGGCGGCGGCAGCACGCGCCATGTCGCGCTCGTGACCGGACTGAAGCATTATCTCGGGCCCTTCGAGGCCTATGGCAAAGGCGCCCTCCCCCAGACCCCGTTCCGCGAGGACCAGGGCCGGCTCGACATCGAGAATTTCTACTACGCCCAGGAGGACGAGGTCTTTGCAGCCGCCGCCCGCGACGGCTTCGGCTGGAGCGTCCACCGCCCGCATACCGTCATCGGCATGGCGGTCGGGAATGCCATGAACATGGGCACGACGCTCGCGGTCTACGCCACCCTCTGTCGCGAGACGGGCCGACCCTTCCGGTTTCCCGGGTCGCCGGCGCAGTGGAATGGCCTGACCGACATGACCGACGCCCGGCTGCTCGCGCGTCACCTGCTCTGGGCGGCGACCAAGCCGGCCGCCCGGAACGAGGCCTTCAACGTCGTGAACGGCGACGTCTTCCGCTGGAGCTGGATGTGGGGCCGGATCGCCGATTGGTTCGGGCTGGGGCCGGCGCCCTTCGACGGCACGATCCAGCCGCTCGAGGGGCAGATGGCGGACGATGGCCCGGTCTGGCGCCGCGTCGCGGAGCGCGAGGGCCTCGCCGAACCCGACCTCGCCCGCCTCGCATCGGCCTGGCATACGGATGCCGATCTCGGACGCCCGATCGAGGTGGTGACCGACATGAGCAAGAGCCGCCGCCTCGGTTTCGCGGCCTACCAGCCGACCGACGACGCCTTCTTCGATCTGTTCACGCAGCTCCGAGCGGACAGGCTGATCCCCTAACGCGCGGCTACCCGGCGAGCGCCGCCTCGACGGCGGCGCGGTCCATCTCCTTCAGCCCGATCACGACGAGCGCCGGCCTCGAGGCGACCGCGCCAGGCCGGGCGAAGGCGAGTTCGACCCGCTGTCCGACGCCCTGCACGGCGAGGGCAGCCTGCTTGCCGTCCACGGCAGCGTAGCCCTTGACGCGCAGGACGCCCGGGACCTCGAGTGCGGCCTGGACGCGACGGCGGACAGCCTCGAGATCCGGGGCCGAGGCGGGCGCGAGGACGAAGCTGTCGAAATCGTCGTGGTCGTGCTCCTCCTCGGCATCGTGGTGGCCGGCCCGGGGGCCCTGGTCGTCCTCCGCCGCGGCCGCGAGCCCGATCAGGACCGACGGCGAGAGGTCGGCCTCGCGCGACCGGACGATGCGGACCCCCGGACGGATGTCGCGCGCGAGATCGGCCTCGATCGCGGCCAGCGTCTCGGGCGAGACGAGGTCCGCCTTTGAGAGGACGACGAGGTCGGCGCAGCGGAGCTGGTCCTCGAAGACCTCCTCGACCGGATCGTCATGAGTCCGGGCCGGGTCGTGCGGAACTTCGTCGGTGTGGAGCGCAACCCGCCCTTCCGCAAAGGCGGTCGCATCGACGACCGTGACGACCCCGTCGACGGTCGCGCGGGTGCGTACGCTCGGCCAGTCGAACGCCTTTAGGAGCGGCTGTGGCAGGGCGAGGCCGGAGGTCTCGATCACGATCGCATCGAGCGGCCGGTCGCGGCCGAGAAGCAGGTCCATGGTCGGGATGAAGTCGTCCGCCACCGTGCAGCAGATGCAGCCGTTGGTGAGTTCGACGATGTCGCCCGGCCGGCAGGCGCCTGCGGCGCAATCCTCGATCAGCGATCCGTCGAAGCCGATATCGCCGAACTCGTTGACGATCACGGCGATGCGCCGGCCATTCGCGCGCTCCAGGAGCGAGCGGACGAGCGTCGTCTTTCCGGCTCCCAGGAAGCCGGTGAGTACGGTCACGGGAACACGGGGCGAGAGGGGAGCTGACATGGAAAACCTCGGGAGGACTGGTGTGGTGGCACGTCACCCCCGAGCACGTCTCGCCGCCACCGCCGAAGCGGAACGGTTTGGCCTCGCCGGATCACCCCGCCCGGCGCGCTCGCGTGTGACCACGGCTGACGGCAGGTCTCCTGCCTCGCGACTTCGACGCCCCCGCCGCCTTCCCGGGACCGAGATCCCAGTGGCCGTCATGGCGGGTGGCTCGCCGCTTACAGTTGCCGGGGCAGCCGCGGCCTCGGGCGAACCCCACCGCGTTCCCTGTTAGGCCCCGAAGGGCACCGTCGCGGCCGAAATAGGGGAGGCCGCAACGTCGAGTCAAACGCGTCGCGCCCTCAGCGAAGCGTGCCGAGGCGCTCGGCGAGGTTCGCTTTCAGCGTCCGGCTCCGGTCGTCGAGCTCGGCCTCCGGAACAGCCCCGAGGATCGCCGCGGCCTCGCGCAAGGCCGCCAGCGGGTCTTGCGAGGAGTCGGCGAGGAGGACGAGGCTACCGGCGAGCGCGAGGCGGGGCGGCACGGCCTCTCCCGCCGCGAGGACGCGGCGGATCTCCACGACCTCGCGGCGTGACGCCAGGACAAGGTCGGTCAGCTTGAAGCTGCCGGCGATCATGGCGCGCGTCTCGAGCGCGAGGACGAGTGTCGTGCGGGCGGTGAGATGCCCGCCCGCAGCGATCGTGCGAAGGAGAGAGATGCCCTCCTCCATGATCCGCAGCCCCTCCGGACCATCCCGGCCCAGCGCACAGAAGGCGCCCTGCTTCACGAGCGCGGCCGCGAGCTGCCCCCGGAATTGGTCCGTCGCCGGCCGGAGATCAACGAGGCGGCGGAGCACCTTGACCTGTTCGTCATAGGTCTCGAGCGCGCCGTCGAAATCCTGAATCTGACCCTGCAGGAGAGCGAGGGCTCCGAGAAGCTGCTCGAGACCCATCACCGGTCTCACCGCAGCAGCGTCGATGCCGGCCAGAATGCGGGCGATCCCGATGGCCTCCCGGAAGAGCGCGATGCCGACCTGCATCTCGCCCGTGTCGCCGCGGACTTCGCCGAGGTCGCGCAGGGCGAAGACGAGATCGTGCTGCGCCTCCGCATTCCCGGGCTGCCGCGACGCGAGGGTCCGGCTCAGCGTCAGGCGCTCCTCGAAGAGCCGTGCCGCCTCCGCAGCGTCGGCGGTCGCGCGCTTGACGCCGCCGACGAGCGACAGCCCGACCGTGACCGAGCGGAGGTAGCGCAGGTCGAGCGGGCTCTGGGCGGCGAGCGCCCGGAAGATCGCGAGATTCTCGGAATAGGCCGCGAGGGCGCGAGGCCAGTCGGAGAGGTAATAGGCGCCGTTGCCGAGCTTCTCGAGCGCGATGCCCAGCGTGCGCCGCCGTTCCGCGTTGTCGGGATCGCGGCGCACGAGTTCGCGCTCGATCGCGACCGCCCGCTCGTAGAAGCCGACCGCCTCGGCCGGACGGCCGCTCTTCTCGTCGAGCTGGCCGAGATTGACATAGGCGACCGACAGGCTGCGCTGCATGCCGACGCTCGCCGGGAACTCCGCCGCCAGCGCCTGGCTGATCCCCGCGCCCTCGCGGTAAGCCGGCTCGGCGGCGTCGCGGTCGCCGCCCTCGAGGGCCACGTAGCCGAGGTCGAACAGCGCGATCCCGAGCCTGTCGCGGAGTTCGCCGTCGCCCGGGGTCGCGGCAACCTCGCGGCGCAGGATGTCCAGCAGCTCGCGATAGGCCGCGAGCGACCCGGCCTCGTCGCCGGCCCGGAAGCGGGCGTCGCCGAGCCGGCTCAGCGGCAGGGTCACTCGGCGGCGGATTTCCGGATCATCCGGCGCCCGCGCGGCGCCTGTCCGGGCGAGGACGAGCGCCTCGTCGTAATGCCGGACGGCGCCCGACAGGTTGCCGCCCTGCGAGACGGCGTCGCCGAGGGTGACGAGCGGCACCGACAGGTCGCCCTCGACCCGGCGATCCTCGGGCCGCAGCACGACGAGCCGGCGCAGGATCGCGACCGCCCGCTCGGCATTCGTCCGGCCCTCGGGCACGTCGCCGACCGTGAGATACATGCGGGCGAAGTTCTGGAACATGGCGGCCCGCGCCCGCAGGAGCTCGGGATCGTCGGGCGCGATCTCGGCGAGCCGGTCGCTGCCGGCCTGGACTGTCGTCAGGATCGTCCTCAGCGCGTCGAGTCGCATGCCGGCGACATCGCTCAGGCCCTGCACGATGTTGAAGACGACGTCGCGCACGGCCTGGCGGGCGATGCCGAAATTGCGGACGGCAAGCTCCGTCTGCTGGCGCGCCACCCAGGTCTGGAACACCGCGCCCGCCGCCACCAGTGCGAAGATGACGGCAGCCGCGCCCGTGATCATCTGGGCGCGGCCGGCCCGGATGCGGGAGGCGCGGACGAAGGCCCGGGTCTCGGGCGCGATCTCGTCGCCGTAGCGGGCGACGATGTTCTCCGCCTCCGCCAGCGGTAGGCCGCGCGGCAGCAGGAGGTCGGGGCGCCGGTTCAGCTGCCAGCGCTGCCGGCGGCGCTCGATCTCCCCCCGAATGCGATAGAAATCGGCGCTGCCGGCGACGATCTCGCGCGTCCTCGCCCAGTCCGTGAGGACGCGCTGATGGGCGAGGCGGACGAGTGTCCCGTCGCCCGCGTCGGTCAGGGTCAGGAGACGCGACGCGACGAGCGCCTCGATCAGGCGGCGATTCGGCTGGTCCGGGGCCGCCTGGTCGAGCGGCACCGGCGTCACCGTCAGGGTACCGGCGAGCGCGCCCTCCGTCTCGAACTGGGCGAGATCTCGGGTCAGACGGGGCAGCGTGCGGATCGCCGCCGGGTCGAGATTCGCAAGGGCCCGCTCGCCGACTTCGTCGATGATGCCGGTCAGGCCGCCGAGGTCCCGATAGACATCGAAGGGCAGGATGGTCCGGACGGGCTCGCCCGGCACCCCCTCCTGCCGACGCCCTTCGTAGAGACGGGCGAGCGCGAGCTGCACGAGCGGCAGCATGTCGGGTCGGTCGGCCTCGCGCAGCAGCCGTTCGTCGACGCCCTCGCCCGTCTCCGGATCCCGACCGAACGCGAGATCAGCCGCCGCGGCCGGCCGGCGCACGATCTCGGCGAGTTCGGCCGGCCCGGGGGGAGCCAGATCGTAGCTCGCGCCCGCCTCCTTCAGGGCCTTGAGGCCGGGATGGTCCAGCATCGCGCCGTAGAGGTCGGCCCGGAGCGTTGCCGCGACCCAGACCCGGCCGGTCCCCGCGAGCGCGGCCACGGCCGTGACGAAGCTGTCGCGCGAGAAGCCGGAGAGTCCGGGCGCGAAAAGCTCGTCCAGTTGATCGATGACCAGGACGAGGTCCGTCCGGACGAGGCGCTGGCGCCGCTCGCTCGCCTGGGCGGCAGCCCCGATCCGGTCCAGCGCTTCGACAGCGAGCGCCGCTCCTACAGCCGGTTCGGCCGCGAAAAGGCCGGCGAGCGCCGGCGCGTCCTGCACATTTCCATCGACGAGCTCGGGCAGGGCGGGGCCGCGTCCCTCTTCGGAGAGCGGCAGATCGCGCGGCCCGACCAGCAGCGCGGCGGAGAGCGCCGCGAGCGGGCCGTCGGGGCTATCGCCCGGCCGGAACGACGCGACGCGCCAGAGGTCGACACCCTCGACGACGCCCGGAATCGTCACCCGTGGCACGAGCCCGGCCCGAGCGAGCGACGACTTCCCGGCGCCGCTCGCGCCGACGATCAGGAGAAAGGGCGTTCCTTTGGTGGCGACGGCCTGCCAAAGTTCCACCGCTCGCGCGACATCGCGGTCGCGGCCGAAGAACACGGCCGCGTGACGGCGGCCAAAGGCCTCCAGGCCCGGGAAGGGCGAGCCCTTGATCGCGTCGGGCCAGGCCAGGATGCGGCCGGCCGCGATCTTGTCCTCGAGCCAGCCCCGCAGCAGCGCCTCGATCTGCGTGTCGAGATCGTCCTCGGAGGCGTAGGTCTGGAAGGCCGCCAGGAAATGGCCGTCCGGCGTCAGGAACCAGCGGTCGAAGAACCCCTTCAGCCGCAGCCAGTCGCGCTCGATCCGGTCCCGGTCGGGATCGTCGAGCTCGAGCCGGGGCGAGGAGCCTGCATAGCGGTAGACGAAGACGTCCGGCGTGACGGCGCCGGCCTTGCGGGCCTCGATCGCGGTGAGAAGCTCGTAGGCCGTCCCGCTCGGATAGGGCTCGCCGGTCGGCAGCCGCTCGGGGAAATCCGGCGGCAATTCCGTGCCGAGGCGCCACTTGAAGAGGGCCAGGACGAGGTCGCATTCGACCGCCTGCGGGATCTGGGCCTGGAACGTCGCGTGCGCCTGGTAGGTTTCGGTCTCCCAGCGGATCATGTCGATCCGGGCCCGGCCCGCGCATTCGCCGTTCAGCCGGCTGACCACGGCGGCGATGCGCCGGCGCTCGACCACCACGTCGCCCGGCGAGGACAGGAAGAGGCGGAAGGTCTGGACGGTCATGCAGGCGGGAGGACGTTGACGGCTGCCCAGGACATCACATCAGGCCGGGCTTGGCGAACGAAGACCTACCGGTTGCTTCTATGGTGGCACATATGACACCATGAAGGCATGGCGCTGAACTCGGCCAATTGCCACCTCCTTTGCGGTCTGTGGGAGCAGCCGACGCGGGCCGACATCCTCTGGGAGGATTTCGTTCGGCTCTACGTCGCGCTCGGAGGCGAGAAGGTGAAGAGCGGATCGGGATCGGTGCGGCGTTTCAGGCTGAACGGGGTCAGGGCCGCCTTTCACGAGCCGCACCCGTCAGGCGTGATGAAGAAGGGGGCGGTGGATTCCGCCCGGCTGTTCCTGGCCAATGCCGGCGTCTCGCCGACGGCGGCCGGGTGCGACTGCAGCCGGGGGCGAGGACGCGGAGGCAGCCGATGAAGAACACGATGCGCTACAAGGACTATGTCGCGACCGTCGAGGTCGACCAGGACGCGAAGCTCTTCCACGGGCGCGTTCTCGGGATGCGCGACGTCCTCGATTTCCACGGAGCGACGGTGGAGTCGCTGGAGGCGGCGTTCCGGGAGACGGTCGACGACTACATCGCCTGGTGTGCCGAAGAGGGCGAGACGCCGCAGAAGAGCTGGCAGGGCAAGATGACCTTCCGGCCGGGCGACGCGCTGCGGACCCGGATCGCCACGGCGGCGGCCGTCCAAGGCGTCAGCATCAATTCCTTCATGGAGACGGCTCTCGATCGGGCGACCCGGGAGGTCCTGATCGAGGGCTGACCCGAGGCATGGCCCGGTTTACGCACGTGGCCGGTTCGGCAATAGCGGACGGGTTTGATGGAGAGACCAACCATGCGCGTGATCCGGACGGCGGCGGCTCAGCTCGGCGCGATCCAGCGGGCGGATAGCCGCCAGGCCGTGGTGGCCCGGATGATCCGGCTGATGGACGAGGCCGCTTCCCAGGATGCCGATTTCATCGTCTATCCCGAGCTCGCGCTCACGACATTCTTCCCGCGCTGGCATCACGAGAATCGGGCCGAGGCCGACCATTGGTTCGAGCGGGAGATGCCGGGCGAGGCGACGCGGCCGCTCTTCGAGCGGGCGAAGGCGCTGAACATGGCGATGTCC
Source organism: uncultured Enterovirga sp. (assembly GCF_964242715.1). Lineage (NCBI taxonomy): Bacteria > Pseudomonadati > Pseudomonadota > Alphaproteobacteria > Hyphomicrobiales > Methylobacteriaceae > Enterovirga > uncultured Enterovirga sp. The sequence goes on along the minus strand of NZ_CAXTAZ010000034.1, from coordinate 20,831 downwards.
TTCGGCTTTGCCGAACTCACGCCCGAGGGCCGGCATTTCAACACCTCGATCCTGGTCGACCGTGCGGGCGCGATCGTCGGCACCTACCGCAAGGTTCACCTCCCGGGCCATGTCGAGTTCGACCCCGAGCGGACGCACCAGCATCTCGAGAAGCGCTATTTCGAGCCCGGCGATCTCGGCTTCCCGGTCTGGCGCTTCCTCGGCGGTATCTTCGGCATGTGCATCTGCAACGACAGGCGCTGGCCCGAGACCTATCGGGTGATGGGACTCCAGGGCGTCGAGATGGTGGTGCTCGGCTTCAACACCCCGTCGGTCAATTCGCAGAAAGGCGAGGAAAAGCTCGGGAAGCGGCTGTTCCACCACCGGCTTTCGGTCCAGTCGGGCGCCTACCAGAACGCGACCTGGGTCGTGGCCGTCGCCAAGGCCGGCGACGAGGACGGCCACCACCTCATGGGCGGCACCTGCATCGTCGATCCCGACGGGGAGATCGTGGCCGAGATCGAGGGCGAGGCGGATGCCGTCGTCGTCCACCCTTGCGACCTCGACGCCACCCGCTTCGGCAAGGAGACGATCTTCGACTTCAAGCGACATCGCCGGGTCGAGCATTACGGCCGCATCACCGCGCAGGTCGGAACCGAGCTGCCGCTCGCGGAGTGAGCGGGTCTATTCGACCGCAACCTTCGCCTCGCGCGCGATCTGCCCGACGTGTTCGTGTTACCGCGTCTGAGATGCTGCCTCACGCCCGCCGCTCGGATCCTCTCATGCCCGTCTCGCTCTCCTTCGCCGACCTCGCGCCGCGGGACCGCTACAAGCTCCTCGTCGCGACCGTGGTGCCGCGACCGATCGCGCTCGTCACGACGGTGGACCGGGACGGCGTGGTCAACGCGGCGCCGTTCAGCTTCTTCAACGTCTTCTCCGAAGACCCGGCCATCGTCGTGCTCGGGCTCCAGCACAAGGAGGAGCGCGCCCTGAAGGACACGACCCGCAACATCGCCGAGACCGGTACCTTCGTGATCAACCTCGTCGACGAGGCGCTCGCCGAGGCCATGAACATCTGCGCGATCGATTTTCCGCCCGGCGTGAGCGAAGTCGAGTCGGCCGGGCTGACGCTTCGGGCGGGCACCGAGGTCGCCGTGCCGCACATTCTGGAGGCGCCCTTCGCGCTCGAATGCCGCCGAACGGTCGGGCTCTCATTCGGGCCGGAGCGCGAGATCGTGCTGGGCGAGGTGGTCCATTTCCATGCCCGCGACGGGCTCCTGGACGAGACGACGCTGCGGGTGTCGGAAGAGGCCTACCGCCCGGTCGGCCGCCTGTTTGCCAACGCCTATTCGCGGCAGAGCGACCGGTTCGACATGGTGAAGGAGAGCCACGCCGATTGGGAGGCGCGGCAGGCTAAGCCGTAGCGAGCTGCGAGGCGTTGTGCGTGCTTCGAGGCTCGCCTTCGGCGAGCACCCGCAGAGCGGGGCCTCGAAGGATTCACCGCCCTCAGGTTCCCTTCTGGCTCAGACCCCGGCAGAGGCCTGGTCCTTCGGAATCAGCGCGTCGTCGATCTCGTTCGCCCGCTGGGCCGCCGGGCGCGAACGCAGCCGTCCGACATAGCTCTCGAAGGCCGGCCGCTTCTCGACCAAGCCGAACATCATGCCCCAGCCGAGCTGCGAGGCGAGATAGAGATCGGCGGCGGTGAAGCGATCGCCTGCCACGTATTCACCGGCAGACACCGCGCCTTCGATCGCGTCCAGGGCGTCTGCCGGGTTGCCGTAGCCCATCATGCGCTCCTTGCCCTCGGGCACGACGACGCCGATCGCCGTATTGGTGATCACGGCCTCGAGCGGCCCGGCCGCGAAGAAGAACCAACGGAGATAAGGGCCCCGCTCGCGGCTGCCGGGCGGGGGAGCAAGGCCGGCCTGCGGAAAGGCATCGGCCAGGTAGGCGCAGATGGCGGCCCCTTCCGTCACGACGGTGTCGCCGTGCCGGATGGCCGGAACCTTCCCCATCGGGTTCACGGCGAGATAGGCCGGCGCCTTCATGCTGAAAGCGTAGTCCAGAACCTCGGTCCGGTAGGGCTGGCCGATTTCCTCCAGCATCCAGCGGGCGATGCGCCCGCGCGACATCGGGTTCGTGTAGAAAACGAGTTCGTCTGACATCAGGCGCTCCAGCTTGGCCGCGCGGTTTAGCCCATTCAGGATGACAGGGCGACGGCCCCGAGCGCAGCCGTGACGGCCGCGTGTGTCGGGTCGATGACGGGGAGCCCGAGCGCGTCCTCCAGTCCTCGCCGGTGGCGGGCCATCCCGGCGCAGCCCATCACGATCACGCCGGCCCCGTCCTGGTCGCGAAGGGCCCGGCCGACCTCGACCATGCGGGCGAGCGTGCCTTCGCCGGAGGCCGACTCGGCGACCGACATCCCGAGCGGCCGCTCGCCGGCGAGCCGTTCCGCGACTCCCATCTGGCGAAGCTGGCGCAGGTGGCGCGGGATCGAGCGCGCCGCGATCGCGATGACGCCGAATCGGTCCGCGCGGGAGAGCGCCGACAGCACGCCACATTCCGCGATGCCGAAGACCGGCCGCGCCGTGCCTTCGCGGCAGACGTGAAGGCCCGGATCGGAATAGCAGGCGATCACGAAGGCGGCGCTTTCGTTGTCGCCCTCGACGAGGCGGCGGAGCGGCATCGCGACCCCGTCGACATCGGCCTGGCTCTCGATCCCGAACGGGCCCTCGACCAGGGTCCGGCAGGCGATCTCGGGGCCCTCGGCGAAGCGCAAAGGCGCCAACACCTCGTCGATGCCGCGGGTCACGGCCGCGTTCGAGTTCGGATTCACGACGAGAATGCGGGGGCGGGTCACGGCCGGAGTTGAACCTGGGGCGGGCGGCTTGTCCAGCCTGCCGCCGCCCTGGTGGAACGGCTCCCTTGCCGAAAGCCGGCGTTCCGGCGGAGAGTGGCCGAAGGCGCGGAGCTTGCATCGGCGAGCCTCGACGCCCGACCGGAGCCCCGAATGATCCGACCCGTTGCCCTCGCCTCCTTCGCCCTCCTCCTGCCCGCGGCGGCCCTGGCCCAGTCCGGCCCGCCGCTGAAGACCGCGGTCGACGGCACCTTCGCGCCGCATGCGATGCCGAAGATGTCGGGCGGGGTCGAGGGCTTCAACGTCGACCTGGCCGAAGAGATCGGCAAGCGCCTGAAGCGGCCGATCACGGTCGATGCCGCGCAATATTCCGTGCTGGTCCCGGCGCTCCAGGCCGGCACCTACGACTTCCTCGCCGCGCCGACGACCGTCACGAAGGAGCGGACGGAGAGCATGCTGTTCAGCGAGGGCTACCTGAACACGGATTTCCAGTTCCTCACCCTGAAGGACGCGCCGGAGATCACGAAGCTCGAGGACCTGAAGGGGAAGACGATCTCCGTGAACAAGGGCTCGGCCTACGATGCCTGGGCGCGCGAGCTCGAGCCGAAGATCGGCTGGATCGTCGAATCCTACGGCACGCAGCCGGACGCGGTCGCGGCCGTGATGGCGGGGCGAGCCTATGCCAATGTCGCCGGCAACACGGTCGTGGCCTGGGCGGCCAAGAACAACCCGCGGGTGAAGACGTCCTTCCTGCACGCGACCGGGCTCGTCTGGGCGCTTCCCTTCCGGAAGGATTCGGCCGAGCTGCGTAAGCAGGTCGAGAACGCGGTCGAATGCATGAAGACGGACGGCACCCTCGCCCGGATCCACGAGAAGTGGTTCGGCGCGAAGCCCGCCGCCGGCTCCGCGGCCGCAACCGTGTTCCCCGGCTACGGCGTGCCCGGCATGGCAGGCCACGACCCGGCGGAGCACGCGCCGAGCTGCTCGTGACGCCTCGCTTCGGATCAGCAAACCCGTCAGTCCGGGGCCGCGAAGCGGAACCCGGAACCCGTGGAAGGGCGGCGGAAGGGAAGCGATCCACGGGCGGAGCAAGCCGTGGGTTCCGGGTTCTCGCTGCGCCAGCCCCGGAATGACATCGAGAGAGCGCGAGGCCGCGGCGACCCCGCCCATCCTCGACGTCCGCGGCCTGCATAAGAGCTTCGGCGCGATCGAAGTGCTGCGCGGCGTCGACTTCGCGGTCCGGCCAGAAGAACTCGTCTTCATCATCGGGCCGTCCGGCTCCGGCAAGTCGACCCTGCTGCGCTGCTGCAACCGGCTCGAGGAGCCGAGCGCCGGGTCGGTCGTGGTCGACGGCATCGACCTCATGGCGCGGGGCACGAATATCAACCTGATGCGCCGCCGCATCGGCATGGTGTTCCAGGGCTTCAACCTCTACCCGCACATGACCGCGCTCGGGAACGTGGCGCTGGCGCTGCGCAAGGTGGCCGGGCTCTCGCGAAGCGATGCCCGCGACAAGGCGCTGGCCGCGCTCGACCGGGTCGAACTCGCGGCGAAGCGCGACAGCTATCCGGGCGAGCTGTCGGGCGGGCAGCAGCAGCGCGTCGCGATCGCCCGCGCGCTCGCGCTCGAACCCAAGGTCATGCTCTTCGACGAGCCGACCTCCGCGCTTGATCCCGAACTCGTCGGCGGCGTCCTGAAGACGATGCGCGAGCTGAAAGTCTCGGGCATGACCATGGTCGTCGTCAGCCACGAGATGCGCTTCGCGCGCGACGCCGCCGACCGGGTCGTCTTCATGGATGGCGGCCGCATCGTCGAACAGGGCCCGCCGGACCGCATCTTCGGCCAGGCGACGGAGCCCCGCACCCGCGGCTTCGTGTCGAGCCTGATGCAGTGACGGAGCCAAGTCCGCTCATGCCGGCGGAAGCCGGCATCCAGCCTTGCGCCTGGGCCCCGGCTTCCGCCGGGGTAAGCGGCGGTTGGCCGTCATGAGCGGCCTCGACCGCTTTCTCGATGCCTTCTTCAACGCCGCGGTGGCCGAACGCTACGGGCCGGCCATCCTCAAGGGCATGGTGGTCACGATCCAGATCGCGGCGGCGGTCGTGGCGACCGGCCTCGTGCTCGGCGTGGCGCTGGCGGTCATCCGGTCCTTCCGGATCCGGCCGCTCAACGTCCTCATCGTCATCCTGGTCGACCTGCAGCGGGCCCTGCCGCCGCTGGTCCTGATCCTGATCGTCTATTTCGGCTTCCCCAATCTCGGCATCAGCCTGTCGAGCTTCGCCGTCCTCTGGCTCGTGCTGAGCCTCGTCTTGGCGGCCTTCACGGAGGAGATCGTCTGGGGCGGCATCCTGTCGGTCCGGGCGGGGCAATGGGAGGCCGCGCGCTCGACCGGGCTCACCTTCGGGCAGACGCTCGGCTCCGTCGTCCTGCCCCAGGCGCTCCGCATCTCGGTGCCGCCGTTGACCAACCGGACGATCGCGATCACCAAGAACACCGCGCTCGGCACCGTGATCGGGGTCGGCGAGATCCTGAACCAGGCGACGACCGGGCAATCCTTCTCCGGCAACGCGACGCCGCTGACGCTCGGCGCCGTCGCCTATCTCGTCCTCTTCACCCCGCTCGTGATCGGGGGACGCTGGATCGAGCGCCGCTTCGCCTGGCGGCGCGCCTGATGGAGGCCTTCGCCGAAGAATTCCTGAACTGGGCCGTGATGGCCAAGGCGGCGCCGCTGATCTGGCGCGGCTTCGGCACGACGCTGCTCCTCTGCGCCATCGTGATCCCGCTCGGCCTCGCGGGCGGCCTCGTGGTCGCGCTCCTCGGGACGGCCGCGAGCCCGCTCGTCCGCTGGCCCGTTGCGGCCTTCGTCGACGTGTTCCGGGCCGTGCCGCCGCTCGTGCTGCTGATCTTCGTCTATGCCGGGCTACCCTTCGCGGGCGTCCGGCTATCGCCGATCACCTCGGTGGCGATGGCGTTCCTGCTCAACACGTCGAGCTATTACGGCGAGATCATCCGGGCGGGGCTCGAGAGCGTCGGGCGGGGTCAGCGCGAGGCCGCGCGCTCGACCGGCCTCACGCCGATGCAGACCATGGGCTCGGTCGTGCTGCCGCAGGCGCTCCGGAACGTGCTGCCCGACCTTCTGTCGAACACGGTCGAGGCCGTGAAGCTGACCTCGATCGCGAGCGTGGTCGCCCTGCCGGAACTCCTGTATTCGGCCGACATGGCGCGCTCCCTCACCTACAACGCCTCGCCGCTGGTCTTCGCCGGGGCGCTCTACCTCGTCCTCCTCTGGCCCCTGATCCGGCTGATCAGCCGCTTCGAACACCGCCTCCAGGCGTGAGCGGCGCCCGCCCGGGCCTGCGATGACGCCGCGGGACATCGCGGTCGCAGGCTGCGGCCCGGCCGGGCTCGCGGCCGCCCTGATGCTGCACCGGGACGAGCATCGGGTGACGATCTTCGAGCGGTTCGAGGCGCCGCGCCCGATCGGGTCCGGGCTGATGATCCAGCCGACCGGCCTCGCCGTGCTTCGGCATCTCGGCCTCGCAGAGGCCGTCCTGGCCGCCGGCGCCCGGATCGACCGCCTCTACGGCGAGGCCGCGCCATCGGGCCGGATCGTGCTCGATGTCGGCTACCGGGCGCTCGGGCGGCGGGCCGGCTTCGGCATCGGCCTGCACCGGGCCGCCCTGTTCGACATCCTGCACCGGGCCGTCGTCGCGGCCGGGATCCCGATCGAGACCGGCCGCACCATCGCCGGCAGCGAGGCGGCCTCAAGCGACGGGCGTCGCCTGCTCTTCGCGGACGGGACCGGCGCGGGGCCCTTCGCGCTCGTCGTCGACGCGCTCGGCAACGCGACGACGCTCGCACCCCCGACCGGCCGCGCCCTCGCCTATGGCGCGCTCTGGGCGAGCCTCGACTGGCCGGACGGGGCCGGGTTCGATGGCGCCGCGCTCGCCCAGCGCTACCGTCGGGCGAGCGTCATGGTCGGCGTGCTGCCGATCGGCATGGCTCCGGGCCGAGTCGTGCCGCAGACCGCTTTCTTCTGGTCGCTCAGGACGGACCGGCTCGAGGCGTGGCGGCGGGCCGGGCTCGATCCCTGGAAAGAGGAGGTGCGGGCACTCTGGCCGGCGACCGCGCTGCTGCTCGACCAGATCGTGTCCCCCGAGCACCTCACCTTCGCGCGCTACCACCACCGCACGCTCGCCCGCCCGGCCGAGCCGGGGCTGATCCATATCGGCGATTCCTGGCATTCCGCGAGCCCGCAGCTCGGCCAGGGCGCCAACATGGCGCTGCTCGACGGCTACGCGTTGGCCAAGGCAATTCGCGAGACGGCCGGGATCGCGGATGCGCTCGCTCGAACCGTCGCGCTTCGCGCTCGCCATGTCGCGCTCTACCAGGCCATGAGCGCCGTCTTCACGCCGGTCTACCAATCCGACAGCCGGGTTCTGCCCTTCATCCGGGACCGCATCGTCGGCCCGGTCGCGTCCCGCTGGCCCGCGACCTGGATCCAGGCCGCGATGGTGAGCGGTCTCGTCGGCCGCCCGCTGCAGAGATTGGGGCTGGCCTCGTGAGACTGTCCGAGGCGCTGCGGGCGCGCCTTCCTCCGGAGCCGCTGATCGTCTTCGACGGCGAATGCGTCCTCTGCTCCCGAAGTGCGCAATTCGTGCTCCGACATGACCGGGCGCGCCATTTCCGGCTGACCACGGCGCAAGGCGAGGTCGGGCAGGCGATCTACCGCGAACTCGACCTCTCCGTCATTCCGGGGCTCGCGCAGCGAGAACCCGGAACCTACGGAAGCGCCGGCGAGACTAGAAGCATCCAAGCCGAGCGGCGCTTCAGCACGATGCTCCTCGTCCATGACGGCGAGGTCGCGACGGAATCGGACGCGGTGCTCGGCATCGGTGCCGGACTCGGCCCGCCCTGGCGCTGGCTCGCCGCCGCCGGCCGCATCGCCCCGCCAGCGATCCGCGACCGCGCCTACCGGCGGGTCGCCCGCAATCGCTATCGCTGGTTCGGCCGCCGCGAGACCTGCTGGATGCCCGGGCCTGGCGACCGGGACCGCATCCTGTGAGACGCATCCTCGTCCTCGGCGGCTATGGCGGTTTTGGCGGTCGCGTGTCGGCTCGGCTCGCGGCCGACGGTTTCGAGGTTCTGGTCGCAGGCCGAAGCCGGGCCGCGGCGGAGCGTTTCTGCACCGGCCGACCGCACCTGATCCCGCTCGCGCTCGACCGCGATCGCGACCTTGCCGGTGCCTTGGCCAAACACCGCCCCTTCGCACTGGTCGATGCGGCCGGGCCCTTCCAGGGCGCCTCTTATGCCGTGGCCGAAACCTGCATCGCGGCCGGCTGCCATTACCTCGACCTCGCCGACGGCCGGGATTTCGTCGTCGGGATCGGCGCGCTCGACGCGGCGGCGCGCGCGGCCGGAACGGCCGTGCTCTCCGGGGCGTCCAGCGTTCCGGCGCTGTCGGGCGCCGTGCTCCGCTCCCTGACCGGCGGCATGGAGCGGGTCGATGCGGTCGAGATGGCGATCAGCGCCTCGAACCGAGCGACGGCGGGCGCGTCCGTCACGCGTGCGATCCTGTCCTATATCGGCCGGCCCATCCGGCTCCGGCGCGCGGGCCGCTGGATCACGGCGTTCGGCTGGCAGGAGATGCGCCGGGAGGATTTCGAGGTTGCCGGCGCGAAGCCGATCTCCGGCCGGCTCGTCGGCCTGGCCGACGTGCCCGATCTCGACCTCGTGCCGGGCCGGCTGCCGGGCCGCCCCGCCGTGAGCTTCCGGGCCGGCACCGAACTGGCGCTCGCGAACCGGGCGCTGTGGCTCCTGTCCTGGCTCGTGCGGAGCGGGCTCGTCTCGCGCATCGACCGGCTCGCGCCACCCCTGCTCCGCCTCCAGAGCTGGACCTCCCGTTTCGGCAGCGCGCGTTCGGGCATGGTCGTGCGCGTGTTCGGCCGCGTCGCGGGCCGGCGGGTCGAGCGGCGCTGGACGCTCGTCGCTGACCGGGGCGACGGGCCGGAGATCCCCGCCCTCGCGGTCCCCATCCTGCTGGCCAAGATCGGTCGCGGCGAGATCGCGCCGGGAGCGCGGGATGCGGGTGCAGCGCTCGACCTCCGTGATTACGAGCCGGCCTTCGCCCGGCTCGCGATCCGGCACGAGTCGCGCGAGCACGCGCTGCCGCCGCCGCTCTACCGGAGAGTCATCGGCCCGCGTTTCGAGGCGCTGCCGGCTTCGGTCCGGTGCATCCACGACGTGCTTCGAGACGCGGGCGCCAGCGGCGAGGCCGACGTCGGTCGCGGCACGAACCCGCTGGCTCGGCTCGCCGCCTGGATCATCGGCTTCCCGCCTGCCGGGCCATGCCCGCTCCACGTCGCCTTTGCCGAGCGGGACGGGGTCGAAACCTGGATCCGCGATTTCGGCGGCTATCGCTTTCGAAGCCGGCTCTCACAGGAGGGAGACCGGCTGGTCGAACGCTTCGGGCCGCTCCGCTTCAGCTTCGACCTGCCCTCGGACAAAAAGGGTCTCGCCATGACGTTGCGGGGCTGGCGGATCGGGCCGCTCTCGCTGCCGCTCGGCTTGGCGCCGCGCTCCGCCGCCCGCGAATGGGAGGAGGGCGGGCGCTTCCATTTCGACGTGCCGATCGCGCTGCCGCTCGTCGGGATGGTCGTGCATTATCGCGGCTGGCTGGAGCCCGAGGGGCGGGATTCGTAGCGGGCCGCGCTGCGGCTTCATCTTGAGTCGTTAAGCAGCCGCTGGTAGTTTTCGCTCGCGTCCGAGTAGTCGCCTCGACGAGGACTGGCCGCCGAGCGACCGGGCCTGCCGCGCACGATGAGCCTTGTGTCTTCTCTCCGCCGCCGGCTCACGGTCACGCTGGCCGCCCTTCTGATCGGGGGCTGCGTGGCGGACCGGACTCGCGCGGCCGATGCCTGCCCGGCGCTCCGGACCGAAGCGCAGCGTCCTGCCGATCTCGAACTCTGCGCCTCGCTCGAATCCAGGGTGCGCCGGCCGGGCTACCCGACCGAACAGCAATACCGCGACACGCTCTCGACTTATCTCGGCAAGTATTGCCATCGGAACCCGCGCAACGGCTGGGTTTCGGACAAGAGGATCCGCGATGTCGGCCCGTTCATCGGCCGGCAGGAATTCGGCCGGTGGTCGGGCCAGATGCTCGGCACGCATGCGCCGGTGATCATCTGGTACTCGCCGGAGATGTATGCCTGGCTGAAGCAGAACCGGCCGGACCATTCGGACCTGCCGCAGGATGCCGCGTCCGTGCCGGACGGGGCCATGATGGTGAAGGAGATGTTCCCGGCTCCGGCCGACCTCTGTGTCCGGGCCGATCCCGCCTATCTCGAGCCGACCAGCGGGGCCGCCATCATGGTGCGGGCCTCGGCCATGTCCCATGACGGCTGGTTCTGGGGGTGGTTCGGGTTTTCCGATTACACGCCGGACTGGCCGGCGACCGAGGCCAATGCCTACCCGAACCTGGGATTCGGCCAGTATTGCGTGAACTGCCATGCCTCCGCGAAGGGCAGCTCGACCTTCGCGAGCCTGCGCAACATCAAGGGCCATCCGGGCGAACCGCTGGTCTTCCTCAGCCAGAACTTCTTCACGAACACGAAGGACGACAACCAGCACCTTCTCGTCGCCAAGGCGCCCCCGGCCGAGTTCCGCCGCCCGGTGGCGCCTCCCGGCTACCATCCGGATTTCCTCCGCGCGTTCGGCGGCGCCAGGCCGGAATTGCCCACCTTCGCCCGCGTCAGCCATCTGCCGCCGGAGACCTATGACAACGCCTGGTCGATGCCGGGCAGCACGCTCGCGAACCTGTTCGTCACGTCCGATCAATGCATGGGCTGCCACGCGGCCGGCTCGACCGGGCTGCAATTCGACATGACGGTGCTGCGCGCGGGTGGCGTCATGGAGAATATCTCCCCCTGGGCGACGTGGCGCAGTTCGCCGATGGGGCTCGCGGGGCGGGACCCGTTCTTCTTCTCCCAGATGGAGAGCGAGACGACGCACTTCCATCCGGGCTCTGCCGCCGCGATCCAGGACATCTGCTTCGGCTGCCACGCCGTCGCAGGCCAGCGGCAGCACGCCGTGAACCGGGTGCAGCGAGGCGAGACCTGCGGCACCTTCTCGCGCGACCTCGTCGATGCGACCCCGCTCGACACGGACCCGCAGAAGCGAGAGGCCAGGATCGGGGCGCTGTCGCGCGACGGCATCACGTGCCTCGCCTGCCACCGCCAGGCGCTCGGGCCCGACGCGGTCGCCCATGCGGAAGCGCCGCAGAATGCCTGCGTGAGCCAGCGCCAGGAGGCGCTCAATCCGGGCCTGACGGGCTTCGCGAAAACATTCACGGGCTCCTTTCCGATGGCTGCGACCGACCAGGTCTTCGGTCCCTTCGAGTCGCCGAAGGACAAGCCGATGCGGAACGGCATCGGCATGGTGCCGGAGCACCGGACCAGCATCTCGAGTTCCGAGGTCTGCGGCAGCTGCCACGTCGTCCACCTGCCCGTCCTGAAGAACGACCGCGTCATCGCCCATGCCTACGAGCAGGCGACCTATGCCGAGTGGCTGTTCAGCGCCTACCGGTCCGGCGAGGGCACGGCCGGCAAGCTGCCCTATGGGCCGGGCGAGGCGGCGCGCTCCTGCCAGGATTGCCACATGCAGAGCCGCGATGCCGCGGGCCGGCCGATCGTCAGCAAGATCGCCAGCATCCAGGAATATTCGAACTTCCCGCAGGCCGAGAACGTCCTGCCGCCGAAGGATATCGACCTTCAGCCCCGCTCCGGTTTCGCCCAGCACACGCTCGTCGGGCTGAACATCGTCCTGATCAAGATGGCGGAGCAATTCGCGGGCGTCCTCGGAATCAGGACCGAGGATCCGATGCTGCCGCGCGGCGGCTACCCGCCCCTGAAACGGACCGAACAGGCGATTCTCGACCAGGCCCAGCATTCGACCGCCGACATCGCCGTGAGCGACGTCACCCAGGAGGCCGGGGTTCTGAAGGCTCGTGTGTCGGTCCGGAACAAGGCCGGCCACAAATTTCCGTCGGGCGTCGGCTTCCGGCGCGCCTTCGTCGAGTTCGTGGTGCGGGACGGGGCCGGCAGGAACCTGTGGGCCTCCGGCCGCACGGACACGATGGGCGTGATCCAGGACGGCCGGGGCGAGCCGGTCGCGGGCGAAGTCTGGTGGGACCGGGAATGCAAGGCCCGGCTGGAACCGTCGAAGCGCCTGCATCAAAGCCATTTCCAGACCATCCGGCGGCAGGACGAGGTCCAGATCTACCAGGAACTCGTCGCGGCCCCGGGCGACGGGCCCAACCCGTCCTGCGGCGACGAGGCGCCGGCGACGGGCGCCCTCAGCACAAGCTTTCTGTCGGTCTGCAAGCGCGTGAAGGACAACCGCCTCTTGCCGGAGGGCTACCTGCCGCTCGAAGCCCGGACCGAGCTCGCGATGGCGATCGGCGCCGACGCGAAGCTCGCGAAGGAGACCGGCTCGGTCGGTGTCGAGGGCGACCCGGATTACGTCATGGGCGGCGGCGACAGCTTCACCTACGAGGTGCCGCTTCGCAATCTCGGCGGCGAAGCCCGCACGGTCGAGGCGACGCTCTTCTACCAGGCCCAGCCGCCCTTCTACCTTCAGGACAGGTTCTGCACCGGGAAGGGGCGCGACACCGACCGGCTCTTCCTTCTGGCCGGCTTTCTCCGGCAGCAGGGGACGGAATCGGAGGATTGGAAGCTCAAGCTGGTAACGACCGGGCGCGTCCGGGTGCCCTGAGGCCCCTCAGCTCTTTACGGCACCCGCCGTCAGGCCGCCGACCATGTACCGCTTGAAGACGTAGTAGATGGCGGCCGGCGGCAGCGAGTAGATCAGCCCCGTCGTCATCAGGAGTTCCCAGGGGCTGTCGTCGGCAGCCAGGAAGTTGCCGAGCGCCACCGGCAAGGTGACGTCGGTGTCGCGGGACAGCAGCAGGAAGGCGAAGAGGTACTCGTTCCAGGCCAGCAGCAGCGCGTAGATGCCGATCGCCACGATCGAGGGCATCATCAGCGGGATGTAGACGAGGCGGAACAGCTGCATCGGCGAGGCGCCGTCCATGATCGCCGCCTCGTCGAGTTCCACCGGCAGCTTGTCCGAGGCCTGTTTCAGGACCCAGATCGCGTAGGGGCTCGCGATCGTGACCATGGCGAGGATCAGCGCCCATTGGCTGTTCAGGAGCCCGTAGATCCCCATAGTCTTGTACATCGGGACCGCCAGGAAGGCGGCCGGGATGAAATAGGTGAACAGCGCGAGGTTCATGACCGTGCGGCCGCCCCGGACCTTGAGCCGGCTGATGGCGAAAGCCGCGAAGGTCGCGATGAGGAGCGTCAGGATTCCGGTCGTGACGGCGATCAGCGTCGAGTTCCAGAGCTGCTGCCAGAAATGGGACAGAAAATAGTGCTTCTGCCCGAAGACGATCTCGAAGTTCCGCAGCGTGGGGTTATCCGGGAACAACTTGCCGGAAAAGGCCGATTCCTTCGGCGAGATCGCGAACAGGAAGAGGTGGTAGAGCGGTATCATCGTCCAGATGAAGACCGGGATGCCGACCAGCAGCAGCTTCGCCTCGGTCCCGGCCGCCTTGAGCCAGTTGGGCGCCGACGCGCGCCGATGCGGCACGGTGCGGGGCAGAGCGGCGGCGGATGCGGGCGCGCTCACTTCGAGAGCCTCCGCATCAGTACATAGGCGAGCGGCAGGACGAGCGGCATCGCGCAGACGACCGCCGCCATCGACATGTCGACCTGGTCGAGCCGGAGATATCGGATGCCGAGCGTCGCCAAGACATGGGTGAGATCGGCCGGCCCGCCTCCGGTCAGCAGATAGACGCTGTTGAAGTCGCCGAGCGTCCAGATCATCGAGAGGATCGTGCAGGTGATGTAGAGCGTCTGCATCGACGGCCAGGTCACGAAGCGGAATTTCTGCCATCCGGTCGCGCCGTCGACCGAGGCCGCCTCGTAGAGGTCGGACGAGATCGCGAGCCGGCCCGCGATCATGATCAGCGTCCAGAACGGCAGCGACTTCCAGATATGAACGCCGATGGCGAGCGTAAGGGCGAGGGCGGGATCGTTCAGCCAGTTCGGGCCGTCGTCGCCGGTCCACGAGAAGACGAGGTGGTTCACGACGCCCCATTCGGGGTTCAGCATGAAGCGGAGCGACAGGATCGTCGGGATCGACGGCACGGCCCAGGGCAGGATGAAGATGACGGAGAGCCAGCGTATCCAGCGGCGCTCGTTGGTGAAGAAGCCCGACAGGAAGAGGGCGATCATCATCTTGATGTTGATGCCGATCACGAGAAAGATCAGCGTATTGACCACCGCGCGCGAGAAGATCGGGTCTTCCGCCAGGCGGACATAGCTCGCCGGATGACGGGCGAGCCAAAGGCCGTAACCGACCGGGTAGACGACGAAGAAGACGAAGACGAGGAGGTAGGGGGCGATCATGATCAGCCCCCAGGCCTGCCACGGGCTGAGCCGGGGGCGCGGACGTGCGGGCGCGACCGCCATGTCGCCGACCGTCGAGGCCATTGTTACCGACATGGCGCGGCCCTCCTCCTGACGGCGCGGCCGGCTGCGGCCGCGCCGTTCGTTTTTCTTACTGCGCCGCGACCTGCTTGATGCGCGCCAGCATCTCGTCCGCGGCCTTCTCCAAGGGGACCTTCTCGCTCACGACCCGGTTCATGGCCTTGGCGAAGACATTCTCGTTGTTGAGGGTCGTGAACTTGTAGTTCTTGACGTAGTCGAAGGGCTCCGTGCCCGACTTGAACTGGCTGTAGACCGCCTTGCGGTGCTTGTCGGCCTGCCAGAACGGGCTCTCGACGCCGTCCTTCGTGACCGGGAACCAGCGGCCGAGCGCACCCTCGACATAGGGCCGGAGGTTCTCCTCCTCCATGATGAACTTCACGAACTCCTTCGCGGCAGCCTTGTTCTTGGCGGCCGAGAAGATCACGCCGTGCTTGACGTCCGCCCGATAGGTCATCGGCTTGCCGTCGGGCCGGGCCGGGAAGGGAGCCGTGACGATCGTCTCCTCGTAGGCCTTCTTGGAGGCTTCGCGCTGCTCGGGCGTGCCGTTCGGATTGACCGAATCCTCGTACCATTTCGCGGCGATCGAGATGGTGAAGTTGTGCGTCATCACCGTCGTCCTGTTGTGGAAGGCGACGTTGTTGTCCGGGTCTTTCCAGGTCGTAGAGGACGGGGGCGAGCAGCCCTTCACGTAGGGATCGGTATAGTCCTTGAGGGCCGAGATCAGCCCGGCCCGGACCTTCGGATCGTCGACCTGGAGCTTGCCGTCATTGTCGACGAGCTTCGCGTCATAGGCGTCCATGAAGGCGTAGAAGGACTGGAAGGAATCGGTCGATTCCACGCCCATCGGCATGCCGATGCCGAAGGCCCGCGTGCCGCTCGCCTTGCGGAAGCCGGGCTGCACCTTGTCGCACCAGAAGGACCAGTATTCCTTCCAGGTCGTCGGGATGTCGCTCTGCTTGAACCCGGCCTTCTCGAGCATGTCGCTCCAGATTTCCGTGTGCAGGGTTTGCCGTTTCAGGGGAAAGCCGTAATAGCCTTTCTTCTTCGCCTGCTCGTTGAAGAGCAGCATATGCTCGACCGTCTGCGGAGCGAAGCGCGACATCATCGGCGTGAGGATGTCCGTCAGGTCCTCGAGCTTGCCCTCGGAGGCCCATTTGCCGGCGGCCTGGTTGTTGTAGGTATCGGCGTAGCCGATGTCCGGGGGCGAGTCGGAATCGAGCGCCGCCACCGTCTTCGGGATCATGTCCTGGATCGCGTATTGCGACAGCTCGACCTTGATCCCGGTCTTCTCCTCGAACTTCTTGATCGTGGCCCAGAGGGCCTCGTCCTCGGAGCGATAGAAGCCCTTGCTGAACCAGACCGTGAGCTTCTCCTGCGTGAGCCCCGGCACCGTCGATGCCAGGAACCCCGCGAGCGCAACCGCGCCGACCCACACTCGACCCATCAGACAACCTCCCTAGACGACGTGCGGCCACTCGGGTGGCTCTCGGTCGGAATTGAGCAGGTTCGCGTCCGCTGGGCAATCCGACTTCCGGCTGTGGCCGAGGAGAATGGGCCCAGGGACGGACCGGGCCGCCGGTCTTCCGCCCACGGGGCGCACGACCGAGGACGCGGAGAGGGACAGCCCCGCAATGCGGGCGCCCGCGCGGCCCCTCGGGTCAGCGCGCCTCGCTCGGCTCCGACAATCGCTGGACGTACAGACCGAGCGAGCACCAATCCTCGTCGCCTCGCCCGGATGCGACGAGCCCATGGAGAAGCTGGTCCACCGAGGCCGTGACCGGGGAGGCGATCCGAAGCGCGCGCATGGTATCGAGCGCGATCGCGATGTCCTTTTCCATGAGGACCGAGCGAAAGCCCGGATTCACGTCGCCATCGAGAAGCCGCTTCATGTGGCGCTCGACGACGATGCTCCTCGCGGCACCGCCGAGCAGGGCGTCCCGCACGCGATGCCCGTCGACATTCATGGCCCTCGCGAGCGCGACCGCCTCGGCCACGCCGGCCATGGCGGATGCCACACAGATCTGGTTGCAGGCCTTGGCGATCTGTCCCGCGCCGCTGTCGCCGACGTGAATGATGGTGGTGGCGAAGGCCTCGAGGACGGGGCGCGCGCGCTCCACCGCGTCGGGCGCTCCGCCGACCATGCAGGACAGCGTTCCGTCTTGGGCGCCCTTCTGACCCCCGCTGATCGGAGCGTCGATGAAGTCGACCCCCGAGGCGGCGAGCCGTCCGGCGAAACGTCGCGCCGCCAGCGCATCGATGGTGCTCGTGTCGACGACCACCACGCCAGGCGTGAGGGTCGCGGCGATCCCATCCACACCGAACAGGACTGCCTCGACATCCGCCGTCGCCGGGAGGCTGAGCACCACGATGTCGGCCCCGGCGGCCGCCCCAGCCGGACTGCCGGAAGCGATCGCGCCCTTTGAGACGAGCGGCGTCATCTTGTCCGGCGACCTGTTGAAGACGCGAAGCGGAAACCCCTTGCGGACGAGGTTGGCGGCCATGCCGCTTCCCATCACGCCGAGCCCCAAGAAAGCGACCGCGACGGTGCTGGTCATGGGCTCAATCCCGTTTGGCGGCGAGGACCGCCTTCGAGGTCCGGTCCATGGCTGCGAAGAAGGCCTCCCCATCGAGATAGTTCACCTCGAACCCGGTCTTGGCCGCGATGTCGCGCAGCCGCGGGCTGTTGATCACCTGCCGGAAGGCCTCGACCAGGTAGCGGGCCGTGGGTTCCGGCGTCCGGGCCGGCATCATCAGGCCCTTCATATTCTCGATATCCACGTCGAAGCCGAGCTCCTTGAGAGAGGAGACATTGGGGATTGCGGCCGCGCGGTCGGACGTCGTGGCGAGCGCGTGGATCGATCCGGCATCAAGCTGCGACTTCGCCTCCGCCGGCGTGATCAGCGTCATGTCGAGATGCCCGCCGAGGACGGATTGCAAGGCATGGGCGCCTCCCCGGTACGGCACGTGGCTGAGCTCGATCCCGGCGGCCCGCTCCAGCGCTTGGAAACCGGCCTGGAGAATGCCGCCGTGACCCGAGGAGCCGTAGGTGAGCTTGCCGGGCTCCGCCTTGGCGCGCTTGATCAGCGCCTCGACCGAGTCGAGGCCGCTCCCCTTTCGGGTGACGAGGACCATGTGCTCGCGGTTGACCCGTCCGATGCCCTTGAAGTCCGCCAGCTTGTAGTTGGACTTCGTGTAGATCGGCAGGGTCGTGCTCTCGCTGCCGCCGCCGACCAGAAGGGTGGTTCCGTCGGGGTCCGCATTGGCGACGAACTCGGCTGCCAACGCGCCGGAGGCGCCGGGCTTGTTCACGACGATGACCGGGACGGGAATGATGCCTTCGGCGGCCTGGGCGACCAGGCGCGCCGTGACGTCCGTGCCGCCGCCCGCCTGAAAGCCGACGATGAGCTGGATCGGACGGTCGGGCTTCCACCCGGGCTGGGCTTGTTGGGCCGAGGCCGGAAACGTGGCCAGGAGAGCGGCTGCGGCTAGGGTCAGGCTTCGTATCATGGCGAGTCCTCCTTTGCGGTCTGCGCCGCTTCTCGTTGCTCAGGCTGCGTGATGGGCCGCGCTCTCGGTCGCGGCCGTCGGCCACGCCACGCCGGAGCGCTCGCCCAGCCGGATGAGGTCCCGGACGAGGCCGTCCGGGAGCGGGATGCCGATCCGGAGGCGCTCCTCGGCCAGTCGGTGCTCGTATTCGCCCGCGTGCAGGATCTCCTTCACGCCGTCGGCCCGCGGCTCGGCCTTCAGCCAGGCCATGTACTGGCCGATCCGCGCGGCGAAGGCGCCCAGGGACCCGAACCGGCCGATGTCGATCAGGATGAAGAAATGGCCGACATCCTGCGGATCGCGCCAATTCTCGTACATGTTGTTCACGGTCGGGCCGAAGCCGGCGCCGGTCAGCACCCCGGCCAGGATGTCGATCCCCATCGACAGGCCCGAGCCCTTGGGGCCGCCCAGCGGGAGGACGGCGCCGTCCAGAGCCGCCTCGGCATCCGTGGTCGGCCGTCCCTCGGCGTCGATCGCCCAGCCCGGCGGGATGCTGTCCCCGCGCTTGGCGGCAGCGATGATCTTGCCCCGGGCGACCTGGCTCGTCGCCATGTCGAGGACGAAGGGCGCTCCATCACCGGTCGGGAATGCAAGCGCGAAGGGGTTCGTGCCCATGAAGGGCCGCAGGCCCCCGTGGGGCGGCATGGTCTGCGAGGCGTTCGAGACCACGATGGCCCCGCAGCCCTCGCGGGCCGCGGCTTCGGCAAAATAGGCGGCCGTGCCGAAATGATTCGAGCGACGGACCCCGACCGCCGCGACGCCGTGTGCACGTGCCCGCTCCAGCCCGAGCCGCAAGGCACGACGGCCCACATGCGCGCCGAAATTGTTGCGGCCGTCGAGGAGAAGCGTCGCGCCCCCATCCTCTGCAAGGACCGGCTCGGCGCGAGGGTCGACCAACCCCTCGCCGATGCGACGCAGATAGATCTCCATGCGCAGCACGCCGTGCGACTCGACCCCGCGCAGATCCGCATAGACGAGCGAGTCCGCGACGGTCGCGGCAACATCGGCCGGCGTTCCGGCGGCCTCGAAGACGGCCGCGCAGAAACGCGTCAGCGGAATGGCGGCGACCTGGATCACAGGGCGACGCCCTTGGCCCGCAACGTGGCGTCGACCCAGGAGCGGTCGATGCTGCCATCGGCAATGGAGGCCAGGATGGCGGCCTCGCGCTCCATCTGCTGCCGTGCAAGCGATGCGATCTCCGGGGCCTCGGAGGCCGGGATGGCGAGCACGCCATCGGCGTCGCCGATCACGATGTCGCCCGGCGAGACCGGCTGTCCGCCGACCGAGACCGGGACGTTGATCTCGCCAGGTCCGTCCTTGTACGGGCCGCGGTGGCTCACGCCGCGCGCATAGACGCCGAGGCTCGAGGCAGCGATCGCGTCGAGGTCGCGAATGGCGCCGTCGATCACGAGGCCGACGATGCCGCGACGGCGCGCGAGGGTCAGCATGATCTCGCCGAAGAGCGAGTTCGTGAGGTCCCCGCCGGCATCGACCACGAGGACGTCGCCGGGCTCGGCGATGTCGATGGCCTTGTGGATCATGAGGTTGTCGCCCGGCCGCGTCCGCACGGTGACGGCCACCCCGATCATGACGGTCCCGTCGTGATAGGGCCGCAGAGCCGCACCGCCGGCGTAGAGACGACCCATGTTGTCGCTGACGATCGAGGTCGGAATCCCGCTCAGCGACTCAATGACCTCTCGGGGCACGGCGGGACCGCGCGCGGCGATGCGGAAGCCGATGGGCATGGGGCGTCTCTCCCTGGAACTTTGAAAGCAAGCTTGCCCGGCGAGCCGCGAGACGTCCAATAACTTGTCAACGGCTTATCGATACGGTTTCTGCATGCATGGACGAGGTCCGCCTCAGGAGCATGCTGTTTCTCGCCGAAGAGCTGCATTTCGGTCGGGCGGCCGAGCGGCTCGGCATCGCGCAGCCGCATCTCAGCCGGCGCATCCAGGAACTCGAGCGAGAGATCGGCACGCCGCTCTTCCTGCGGACGCACCGCCGGGTCGAGCTTACGCCGGCCGGCGCCTTCTTCGCGGGCAGAGCCCGGGACGTCCTCGGTGCGCTGAAGGCCGCGGTGCAGCAGGCGCGCGACATCGGAGTCGGCACCGCCGGCGTCCTGCGGGTCGGCTTCATCCACTCCTCCACCTACGGCATCCTGCCGGCCCTCCTCGCCGGCTTCCGGTCGCTCCGGCCCGGAATATCCGTCCAGCTTCGGGAAATGACGATCCTGGCGCAGGTCGGCGCGCTCCGCGCAGGCGAGATCGATGTCGGCATCCTGCGTCTGCTGCCGGATGTGCAGGACCTCTCGAGCGAGGTCGTGCTCCGGGAGCCGTTCCTGCTCGCCTTGCCCCAAGGCCACCCGCTTGCAAGCCGCCGCGGCATCACCTTGCGGCAGCTCGCGGGCGAGCCCCTCATCATGTTCCCGCGCGAGACGAGCCCGCTCTTCCACGCCCGGATCACGGCCGCCTTCGCGCGGATCGGGGCCGTCCCCGAGGTGGTGCAGGAGGCGACGCAAATCCATACGGTGCTGGGGCTCGTCGGCGCGGGCCTCGGCATCGCCTTCGTTCCGGCGTCGGCGGCCCGGCTGCCGAGGTCCGGGGTGACATTGCTGACCCTTCCCGACGGCCCAAAGGAGGTCACCGTGGCGATCGCCTGGTCGCCGGACCATCCGCCCGCGTCCCTGTCCGCTTTCCTGGAGGCTGCCCGATCCGGATCCCAGACGGAGCCATAGACCGCATTGATTTCGTTGTAAGCGACGATCTACACGCCTTTTTTCTTCAGGTCCCAAAGGCAACCGAAGACAGACGGGTAAAGGCGCAGGTTCTGGTCGCGTCCCCGCAGTGACGCCATTGCTTCCAGCCGGTCCATCGCCTTCCTCTCGGTTTCCGAGATGGCTGTTC
>NZ_CAXTAZ010000033.1:0-55784 GCF_964242715.1 uncultured Enterovirga sp. | reverse complement strand
GCGAGAAGGACAAGCTCGAGAAGGCGCTCGGCGGCATCAAGGACATGGGCGGCGTCCCGACCCTGATCTTCGTGATCGACACGAACAAGGAGGCTCTGGCCATCAAGGAGGCGCAGCGCCTCGGCATCCCGGTCGCCGCGATCGTCGACACGAATTGCGATCCCGAGGGCATCGCCTTCCCGGTTCCGGCGAATGACGATGCCGGCCGGGCGATCGCGCTCTATTGCGACCTCATCGCGAAGGCGGCGCTCGACGGGATCGGCCGCAGCCAGGGCCACCAGGGCGTCGACATCGGAGCCTCCGAGGAGCCGATGCCGGAAGAACTCCCGGCCGCGAATGCGAACGAGCCCGAGGCCGGGGCGGAGCCCGCGGCCGAAGCCATGCCGGAGCCCGAGATCGAGATTCCGGCCGAGGATTTCGAGCTGCTCACGGCGCCGCGCGGCGCCCCGGACGACCTCACCAAGCTGTCCGGCGTCGGGCCGCAGCTCGACAAGAAGCTGAACGACGTCGGCATCTTCCACTATTGGCAGGTCGCCGCGATGAAGCCCGAGGATGTCACCAAGCTCGACGGCGACCTCAAGCTCAACGGCCGTATCGGCCGCGACGGCTGGATCGACCAGGCGCGCAGGCTCCTCGACGCGGCCTGACGGCCTAGGCCGGCCAGACCGCGAGACCTGATCGAAGCCGGCGTCACCCGCCGGCTTCCTCTTTCCTGAAAGGACGACACGAGATGGCGACGATCACCGCCGCGATGGTGAAGGACCTGCGCGAGAAGACCGGCGCGGGCATGATGGATTGCAAGGGCGCGCTGAACGAGGTCGACGGCGACATCGAGGCCGCGATCGATTGGCTGCGCACGAAGGGCCTGGCCAAGGCCGCCAAGAAGGCCGGCCGCACGGCCGCGGAGGGCCTCATCGCGGTCGAGAGCCCCGGCCGCTCGGCCGCCATGGTCGAGGTGAATTCCGAGACCGACTTCGTGGCCCGCAACGATTCCTTCCAGGCCTTTGCCCGGGAGGCCGCCAAGATCGCGCTGATGACGGACGGCTCGCTCGAGGCGCTCGAGGCCGAGCATGTGCCGGGCTCGCAGACGAGCGTGAAGGACAAGCTGCAGGAACTGATCGCGACGGTCGGCGAGAACATGTCGCTGCGCCGCGTCGCGAAGCTCGAGGTCAAGCACGGCTATGTGGCGACCTACGTCCACAGCCCGGTCACCGAGGGCCTCGGCAAGATCGGTGTGCTGGTGGCGCTCGAATCGGAGGGCGATGTCGGCGCGCTCGCCACGCTCGGCGGCCAGATCGCGAAACATGTCGCGGCCATGAACCCGGTCGCGGTCGACGCCTCCGGCGTGGATGCCGCGACGCTCGAGCGCGAGAGCGCGATCCTGCGCGAGAAGAATGCCGGCAAGCCGGATAACGTGCTGGCAAAGATCGTCGAGAGCGGGCTCAAGTCCTTCTACAAGGAAAACACGCTCCTCGATCAGCCCTCCGTCATCCCGGATCATGCGGGCAAGACCTTCACGCAGCTGCTGAAGGAGGCCGAGGGCAAGGTCGGGAAGCCGGTCGTGCTGAAGGCGTTCGTGCGCTACGCGCTCGGCGAGGGCATCGCCAAGGACGAGACGGATTTCGCAGCCGAGGTCGCCGCGCAATCCGGGATCGGCAAGAAGCCGGACGGCGACGACGCCCGGAGCTGACGGCTCCGAGCTAGGCCGCTCGTGCCGGCGCAAGCCGGTACCCAGATGGCGGAGACTGGACCCCGGCTTCCGCCGGGGTGAGCGGACATGGAGGATGGTTTGGCGGAAGGGCGCAGGCGGGTTCTGGTCAAGCTCTCCGGCGAGGCGCTGGCCGCGCCGGATGGGTATTGGCTCCATGCCCAGACCCTCGCGACGCTCGCCGACGACCTCGCCCGGACGGCCGCGACCGGCGTCGAACTCGCGATCGTCATCGGGGGCGGCAACATCATCCGGGGTGCCCGGATGAGCCAGGCCGGCTGGATCGACCGGCCGACCGCCGATTCGATGGGCATGCTGGCGACGGTGATGAATTCGCTCGCGCTCGAGACGGCGCTGAACGCCGCCGGGGTCGACGCCCGGACGATGTCGGCGGTGTCGATGCCGACGATCTGCGAAACCTATGCGCGCCAGCCCGCCCTGCATCATCTCGACCAGGGACAGGTCGTCCTGATCGCGGGTGGCACGGGAAACCCGTTCTTCACGACCGACACGGCCGCCGTGCTGCGCGCGGCGGAGCTGCGCTGCCACGCCGTCCTGAAGGCGACGCAGGTCGACGGCGTCTATTCGGCCGACCCCAAACTCGATCCGACCGCGACCCGCTACGACCGGCTCACGCATGACGAGGCCATCACCCGGGACCTGAAGGTGATGGATACCGCGGCCTTCGCGCTCGCACGCGAGAACCGGCTGACCGTGATCATCGGATCGATTCACGCGCCGAGCTCCGTCCAGGCGATCCTGTCGGGCCACTCGCCCTCGACGACGGTCGCGCCCTGACCCACCGTGCCGCGTCCGTTCCCGGGCGCTTCACACCTCTTGATGCCCGTACGGCGCGCGCGTAAGCGGGGCCGTCCTGTCCGAGATCCATGATCATGGCCGCCGTACCGACCTTCGACCTGAGCGACCTCAAGCGGCGCATGCAGGGCGCCATCGCGTCCCTGAAGCATGACCTCGGCAGCCTTCGCACCGGCCGGGCGACGCCGAGCCTCGTCGATCCGATCCATGTCGACGCCTACGGCCAGTCGCTCTCGATGAACCAGGTCGCGACCGTGTCCGTGCCGGAGCCGCGCCTCCTCTCGGTGCAGGTCTGGGACCGCGGCATGGTGGCGGCGGTCGAGAAGGCGATCCGCGAATCCGACCTCGGCCTCAACCCGCAGACGGAGGGTCAGGTGATCCGCCTCCGCATCCCGGAGATGAACGAGCAGCGCCGCAAGGAGATGGTCAAGGTCGCCCACAAATACGCGGAGGAGGCCAAGGTCGCCGTGCGCCATGTTCGCCGGGACGGGCTCGACCTTCTGAAACGGCTCGAGAAGGATTCCCACATCAGCGAGGACGACGGCAAGCGCCACGGGGTCGAGGTGCAGAAGGCCACGGACCAGACGGTCGCCGAGGTGGACAACCTCGTGGCCGCAAAGGAAAAGGAAATCATGCAGGTCTAAGGTCGGGACGAGCGGCGGACGAAGAACACGCATGTCACTCCCTTCCCAGGCACTCGAAAGCGCGGACGCCGCCCTCGGCGACGGCCTCGATGTCCTGTCGGCCGCGATCCCGACGCATGTCGCGATCATCATGGACGGCAATGGCCGCTGGGCGGCGCGGCGGGGCCTGCCTCGCATCGAGGGCCACCGGCGTGGCGTGGACGCGGTCCGGCGGGCCGTGCGGTCCGCGGCCGAACTCGGGATCCGCTATCTGACCGTCTACGGCTTCTCGACCGAGAACTGGAGTCGGCCGCCGTCCGAGGTGGCCGACCTCTTCGGGCTTCTGAAGCGCTTCATCCGGAACGACCTCGCCGACCTGCATGCCCGCAACGTTCGGGTACGGGTCATCGGCGACCGTACCGGCCTCTCGCCGGACGTGCTCCTGCTTCTCGACGAGGCCCAGGACCTGACCCGGCGCAACGGCGGCCTGACGCTCGTCGTCGCCTTCAATTACGGTGGCCGCCAGGAGATCGCGCGCGCCATGCGGGCCTTGGCCCGGCTGGTACGGGCCGGTCAGCTCGATCCGGACGCGATCGACGTCGAGGCGATCGGCTCCGCGCTCGACACCTCCGACATCCCGGATCCGGACCTCGTCATCAGGACCTCCGGCGAGATGCGGACCTCGAATTTCCTGCCCTGGCAAACCGCCTATTCCGAATTCGTCTTCCTGCCGGATCTCTGGCCCGATTTCGACGATCGCGCCTTCCGGTCGGCGATCGGGCAGTTCATGGGCCGGGACCGGCGCTATGGTGGCCGGGGCGCGAAAGCTGTCTGACGTGGCCATCATGGGCCGGGATGGTCCGGGCGGCCGCCCGGCGGCCTCCGAGCTTCGGCTGCGCGCCACCTCGTCCGTGGCGCTGGCCGCCGTCGCGGTCGCCACCGCCTGGACCGGCGGCTGGCCGCTCGCCGCGATCTGGCTCGGCGCCGGGATGGCGGTCGCGATGGAGTGGCTCGCCATGACTCGCGCCGAGCCGAAGCGGCCGCTCGCCGCTGTCGCGCTGGTCGGACTGGCCGCGCTCCAGATCGCGTTCATCGCCGGTTCGGCTGCGACCGTCATGATCGCCGCCATCGTGATTGCTGCCGCAACCCTCATCGTCGCCGCCGGACAACGGGATCGCGCCTGGGCGCTGTCGGGACTGGCCTACGCGGCGGCGATCGCGGTCGTGCCGGTGGCGGTCCGGGCCGGCCCGGGCGGCGCGGCCGCACTGTTTTGGATGTTCGCCGTGGTCTGGTCGACCGACATCGCGGCTTATTTCACCGGCCGGGCATTCGGCGGCCCGAAGCTGTGGCCCGCCGTGAGCCCCAAGAAGACCTGGTCAGGCTTCGTGGGCGGGCTTCTCGGCGCCACGCTCGCCGGGGTCGCGGTCGCGGTCGCGGCGGAGCGGGCGGGCGTCGTGCTGCCGGTCGGCCTCATCGCCATCGCGGCCATTTCCGCCGTCGTGTCGGTCGCGAGCCAGGTCGGCGACTTCGCGGAATCGGGCATGAAGCGCCGTTTCGGCGTCAAGGATTCCGGCACGCTGATCCCGGGTCACGGCGGCTTCATGGACCGGCTCGACGGCTTCGCGGCGGTCGCCCTCCTGGTTGGGCTCGTGCTCGCGGCGGCGAGCCTCTCGGCGGGGACGCCTTGACCGAACGCATCACGATTCTCGGGGCGACGGGTTCGATCGGAGTCTCGACCGCCGACGTGCTCTCGCAGCATCCGGATCGCTACCGCGTCTCGGCGCTCGTCGCCGGCCGTGATGCGGCTGGCCTCGCCCGCATGGCCCGCAGGCTCGGAGCCGAATATGCGGCGGTCTCCGACCCTTCGAAGCTGCGCGAGCTCCGGGTGGAGCTGTCCGGATCGGGAATCGCCTGCGGGGCGGGCGCCGACGCCGTCCGCGAGGCCTCGGAACGCGACGCGGACCTCGTGGTCTCGGCGATCTCCGGGATCGCCGGTCTCGTCCCGACCCGCGACGCCCTGAAGCCGGGCCGGCGCATCGCGCTCGCGAACAAGGAAAGCCTCGTCTCCGCCGGCCAGGCCTTCATGACGGAGGCGGCCCGGACGGGGGTGCAGATCCTCGCCATGGATTCGGAGCACAACGCGCTCACCCAGGCTCTGGCCGCCGGCCATCCGGACGATGTCGAGTGCATGATTCTGACCGCCTCGGGCGGGCCCTTCCGGACCTGGACCCGCGAGCGGATGGCCGCCGCCCGCCCGGCCGACACCGCCAAGCACCCGACCTATTCGATGGGCGCCAAGATCAACGTCGATTCCGCGAGCCTCATGAACAAGGGACTCGAGCTGATCGAGGCGCATCACCTGTTCGGCATCGGGGCCGACCGGCTCGGCGTCGTGGTCCATCCGCAATCCATCATCCACGGCCTCGTGCAATGGCGCGACGGCGGCATGACGGCCGGGATGGCCGTTCCGGACATGCGGATCCCGATCGCTCATTGCCTCGCCGTCGACCGCAGGCTGCCGATCACCGTGCCGCGTCTCGATCTTGCCGCGATCGGGAGCTTTACCTTCGAGGCTCCGGACGAGGAGCGCTTTCCGTGTCTCGGCCTCGCCCGGGCCGCCCTGGCGGCGGGCGGCGCGATGCCGACAGTGCTGAACGGGGCGAACGAGATCGCCGTCGAGGCCTTCCTCGGCGGCCGGATCGGGTTTCTTGACATCCCCTGGATCGTCGAAGAGACCCTGAGCCGCAGCGCGGGACAAGGGGCGCATGCCCCTGGGTCGATCGAAGATGCGCTCGCGCTCGACTTCGAGGCGAGGGCGGTGGCCGCGGATCTCCTGCGGCGGCGCGAACCGTATCCGGCCAGAGCTGGCCGTTGAGGAGACACTGATGGAGGCCTTCGGCCCCTCGCTCGCCAAGATCGTCGGGATGCTGATCTATCCGGCGGCCTTCCTGTTCGTGCTGACGATCGTCGTCTTCGTGCACGAATTCGGTCACTTCTGGATCGGTCGTCTCTGCGGCGTCGGCGTGAAGGCCTTCTCGATCGGCTTCGGCCGCGAGCTCTTCGGCTGGTACGACCGCCACGGCACCCGCTGGAAAGTCTCGGCCATTCCGCTCGGCGGTTACGTCAAGTTCGTGGGCGACATGAACGCGGCGAGCGTGCCGGACGGCGAGGCCGACGCCAGCATGAGTCCCGCCGAGCGAGCCGTGAGCTTCCATCACCAGGTGCTCTGGAAGCGGGCCGCGATCGTGGCCGCAGGGCCGATCGCGAATTTCATCCTCGCCATCGTCGTGTTCGCGGGCCTCACCTACGTCAACGGGCGCGCGGTCCTGCCGGCCCGGATCGAGGCCGTGCAGCCGGGGACGCCGGCCGAGGCGGCCGGCTTCCAGCCGGGCGACCTGATCGTCTCGATCGACGGCCGGCCGATCGCGAGTTTCTCCGAGATGCAGCGCTTCGTCTCGACGAGCGGGGGCGACCGGCTCCAATTCGTCGTCGAGCGAAGCGGCCGCCGGGTCACCATCGAGGCGACGCCGGCCGTGCGCGAGGTCGAGGTGCCGGGATTCGGCAAGCAGCGCATCGGCCAGCTCGGGCTCCAGGGCTCACGCAACCCGGCCGACATGACCCATGTCAGCTACGGATTCGTCGACTCGGTCGGGGCAGGGGTCTCCGAGACCTGGAACGTCGTCGACCGGACGATGAACTATCTCGGCAAGCTCGTGACGGGACGAGAATCGCCGCAGCAGCTCTCCGGCCCGATCGGGATCATGCGGGTTTCGGGGGACGTCGCCGCAGTCGGGGGAATCGGGTCGCTCATCGGGCTGATCGCGATCTTGTCCGTCTCGATCGGCCTCCTCAACCTGTTTCCCGTGCCGCTTCTCGACGGGGGACACCTCCTGTTCTACGCCGTCGAGGCGGTCAGGGGCCGTCCACTCAGTGATCGCGCCCAGGAAATCGGGTTTCGGATCGGTCTCGCGCTCGTCGTGATGCTGATGCTCTTCGCCACCTGGAATGATATTGTTCACCTTGGCGCATCATTTAGTTCGCGCGGGACGTGACACGAAGGCCACGCCCTCCGGGAATGAGGGCGGAGTTAAGCTTAACCCGGTTGCATGGACGCCGGGATTGGAGGAAGCCAGGGTCTGAATTTGGTCGGCTGGGGGCAGCCGCCGGATCGGGACCTGACTTCCATGAGAAGCAAGAAACGAGACGGGCAACATAAATGATGTCGACGAAGACGATTCGCCGGGTTCGCCCGGCCGGTTCCCTCGCTGCGGTGATCGTGGCCGCCACGCTGGCTCTCGCGAGCTTCGTCGGCCCGGCTGCCGCGCAGGAGATCGTCGTTCGGGGTAACGGTCGCGTCGATGTCGAGACCGTCCGCTCCTACATTTCCGGCTCCGGCTCCCTCGAAGAGGCCCGCCGGACCATGCTCCAGACCGGTCTCTTCTCCAGCGTCAGCATCGCCCGCCAGGGCGGCCAGATCGTCGTCACCGTCAACGAGAACACGACGATCAACCGCGTGGTCATCGAGGGCAATCGCAAGTTCAAGCGCGAGCAGCTCGACACCGAGCTCCAGACGAAGGCGCGCCGGCCGCTCGACACCCGCCTGATCGAGGCCGACGCGGAGCGCCTGCGCGAATTCTACCGCCGCATCGGTCGCGGCAACGCCACCGTCACCTCCCGCACCGTCGCCCTGCCGAACGGCAAGGTCGACGTCGTGTTCACGGTCGAGGAAGGCGGGAAGACGGGCGTGCTCGAGATCAATTTCGTCGGCAACCAGGAGGTCTCGTCCACGCGGCTGCGCGGTCTCATGCAGACCGGCGAGATGAACCTCCTGAGCTTCCTGAAGACGAACGACGTCTATGACGCCGACAAGATCGCGGCCGACCAGGAGATCATCCGTCGCTACTACCTGAAGAACGGCTATGCCGACTTCCAGTTCACCGGCACGGATGTCCGTTTCGACGCCCAGCAGGGCGGCTACATCATCACCATGACGGTGAGCGAGGGCGCGCAATACCGGGTCGGCAATGTCGGCTTCGACTCGCGCGTCTCGTCGATCGATCCCGAGACCCTGCGGGGCGAGATCCAGACCGATCCGGGCGACATCTACAATGCCGAGGCGGTCGAGAAGACCCTCACCAACATGACGACGGCGGCCGTCCGCCGCGGCTACCCCTTCGTGCAGGTTCGCCCGACGGGCGCCCGCGATCCGGCGAGCCAGACGGTCAATCTCGGCTTCGTGGTCGACGAGGGCCCGCGGGTCTATGTCGAGCGCATCATGGTGAAGGGCAACACCCGCACCCGCGACTACGTCATCCGGCGCGAACTCGACATCGGCGAAGGCGACCCCTTCAACAAGGTGCTGATGGACCGCGGCGAGCGCCGGCTGAACAATCTCGGCTATTTCAAGAAGGTCCGGGTGACGACCGAGCCCGGCTCCGCCGCCGACCGCGTCGTCATCAACATCGACGTCGAGGACCAGGCCACCGGCGCCTTCTCGGTCGCGGGCGGCTATTCCACCGCGGACGGTGCCATCGGCGAGGTCTCGATCTCGGAATCGAACTTCCTCGGCCGCGGCCAGTTCGTCCGGCTCGCGGGCCAGCTCGGCCAGCGCTCGAACGGCGTCGATTTCAGCTTCACCGAGCCCTATTTCCTCGGCTACCGGGTCGCGGCCGGCTTCGACCTCTTCACGAAGTTCTCCGACCAGACGCAGTATTCCCGCTACGAGAACCGGACCACCGGCGGTCAGCTCCGCATCGGCTTCCCGCTGACCGAAGAATCCGGCATCACTTTGCGCTACTCGCTCTATCAGCAGCAGCTGAAGATCCCGAACTCGCTGAAGCAGCCCTTCAATGACTGTTCCCAACCTCTCCCGGGACTTACGATCTTAAATCCCGATGGCGTTACCGCAGCGTACCGGTCTGGTAACTGCGCATACAACGGCGAAGCCTCGATTGCCGTGAAGGAGTCGCGCGGCGAGACCCTGACGTCCCTCGTGGGTCTCACGCTGGCCTACAACTCGGTCGACAACCTCAAGAACCCGCGTAGCGGTTTGTATGCCGAACTGAAGCCTGATTTTGCCGGGGTCGGCGGAGACTCGCAGTTTGTTCGCGTGAGTGGCGAAGCCCGGGTGTACAAGGAACTCTTCATCGAGGACGTGGTCGGCGTCCTGAAGTTCCAGGGCGGTCATATCGAGGGAACCGGTAGGACGAAGTCGACCAGCGGGCTGGCGAGCACCGGTGGTGACCTGCGTCTCGTGGACCATTATTTCCTTGGGCCATCTCTCGTTCGCGGCTTTGCGCCGGCCGGCATTGGCCCGCGCGATATCGGGAGCCCCGACTCAAGCCAGAACGCGGTGGGCGGTACTACGTATCTCGGCGTTTCAGCTGAAGCTCAGTTCCCGATCCCCTTTATCCCGCGGGATCTCGGGCTGAAGGGCGCCGTGTTCGCCGATGCAGGGACGCTGTTCGGCTATAAGGGTCCTCGCGCCCTGGACGTGAACCGCAACGGGAGCTTCGAAGGAGCTGGGTGCGCGGGTGTTGGCGGATTCTCAGCTCTGGACGTCCAGCCCGAGTGCGTCGTCGTCCGTGACCAGAACAAGATCCGGTCTTCCGTTGGCGCCAGCATCTTGTGGAACTCGCCGCTCGGGCCGCTTCGCTTCGACTATGCCTACGCCCTGACGAAGGACGAGGGCACCTTCATCAATTACGGCCAGGGCCCGGTGCGCGTCGGCCAGGATCAGACGCAGGCCTTCCGCTTCTCCGGCGGCACGCGCTTCTAAGCCACTGGAATCGGGAGCCGGTCGGCCACGGCCGGCTCCCGCTTTTTCCATGGAACCCGTCTTCTTTCCTCCGCGAGGCGGGCCCTTGGCACTCGCCGAGATCGCGGCGATCGCGGGAGCGGCCGTTCCGCAGGGTGCCCCCGACCTGCTGATCGAGTCCGTCGCCTCGCTTGAAGAGGCCGGCCCGCGCGACCTCTCCTACATGGACAATGCGCGATACGCCGACGCGCTCACGGCCACCCGGGCCGGGCTCTGCCTCGTCTCCGCGCGCTTCGCCCCCAAGGTCTCGGCCGGCACCTACGCCCTCGTCGTTGCCGAGCCCTACCGGACCTATGCCTCGGTGCTCGGCCGGCTCTACCCGGACGCGCTCCGGCCGGGCCCCGTCTTCGGCGACAAGGGGGTCAGCCCCGGCAGTTGCGTCCACCCCTCGGCCCGCCTCGAGGACGGCGTCACCGTCGATCCGGGCGTCGTCATCGGCCCGGGCGCCCAGATCGGGCGGAACACGGTGTTGGCCGCCGGGGCCGTGATCGGCCCGAACTGCCGCATCGGCCGCGACTGCTCGGTCGGGCCGCATGCCTCCGTGCTCCACGCCCTCGTCGGCAACCGGGTGACGCTGCATCCGGGCGTACGGATCGGCCAGGACGGTTTCGGCTACGCCCTCGGCCAGGGCCGGCACATGAAGGTCGCCCAGACCGGACGCGTCGTCATCCAGGACGATGTCGAGATCGGCGCCAACACCACGGTCGACCGGGGCACGACCCGCGACACCGTGATCGGGGAGGGGACCAAGATCGATAACCTGGTCCAGATCGCCCACAACGTGGTGATCGGGCGCCATTGCATCATCGTCTCCCAGACCGGGATTTCGGGTTCGACGACGCTCGAGGATTATGTCGTGCTGGCCGGGCAGGTCGGGGTCGTCGGGCATCTGCGGATCGGAGCCGGATCGCAGATCGCCGGGTCCAGCAACGTCAACCGCGATGTTCCGCCCGGGTCGCGCTGGGGCGGCACGCCGGCCAAGCCCGTGCGGGAGTGGTTCCGGGAGATGACGACGTTGAAGTCGCTGGCGGCGCGGCGGGGGCCGCAATCCGACGAGAGCTAAGGGCCGGGGTCCGAGTGAGATCTGAGGTTCTGCGTCCTTCGAGGTCCCGCTTCGCGGGGCACCTCAGGATGAGGAGCACAGTGGACGCTCCACCCACGTCTTCATGCTGAGGTGCGAGCGAAGGCGAGCCTCGAAGCACGCTCCCGGGTTCAGCCTACCCGATCTGTTCCGCGAACTGCCCGCATTCACCTTCCGGGCGAAAGGCTCTAAGTCGGGGCGTCGGGCCGGCCCGACTGGAGAGAGAGTGGAATGTCCGAGGCGCTGAAGCCGAAGCTCGAAGCCGTCGACATCAATCGCATCCTGGAACTGCTTCCGCACCGCTACCCGTTCCTGCTCGTGGACCGGATCGTCGAGATCGACGGCGACAATTCCTGCATCGGGATCAAGAACATCACCTACAACGAGGCGCCTTTCACGGGTCATTTCCCGCAGGCCCCCGTCTTTCCGGGCGTGCTCCTGATCGAGGGAATGGCGCAGACGGCGGGAGCGATCTGCATCGCCTCGAAGCTCGCGGAGAGCAAGCCGCCGAGCCGAGTGTTCTTCATGACGATCGACAAGGCCAAGTTCCGGAAGCCCGTCATTCCCGGCGATACCGTGCGCTATCACATGCGCAAGCTGAGCTCGCGCCGGAACATGTGGTGGTACAAGGGCGAGGCGCGGGTCGATGGCACGCTCGTGGCGGAAGCCGAAGTCGGCGCCATGCTGGTCGTCGAGCCATGACGCTGCCGTTGACCGAGGGCCGGATGATCCACCCGACCGCGATCGTCGATCCCGCCGCCCGGATCGGCGTGGGCGTCCGCATCGGCCCGTTCTGCACGATCGGCCCGGATGTCGAACTCGGCGACAGTTGCGATCTCGTGAGCCACGTCGTCGTCGCCGGCCACACGACGATCGGCGCCCGCACCCGCATCTTCCCCTTCGCCTCGATCGGGCACGCGCCGCAGGACCTGCGCTACAAGGGCGAGCCGACCACGCTCTCGATCGGCCAGGACAACATCATCCGCGAGGGGGTGACGATCAATATCGGCACCGCGACCGGCACCGGCACGACGATCATCGGCGACCGCTGCCTGCTTCTCGCCCAGTCCCACGTCGCCCATGATTGCCGGGTCGGCTCGAATGTCGTCCTCACCTCCAACGTGATGCTCGCCGGCCATTGCAAGATCGGCGATTTCGCGATCATCGGCGGCGGGGCGGGCGTGCACCAATATGTCCGGATCGGGCCGCACGCCTTCGTGGGCGGTCTCTCGGCCGTGATACAGGACGTAATTCCCTACGGCATGGTGCTCGGCAACCGGGCCTACCTGCACGGGCTGAACATCATCGGGCTCCGCCGCCGCGGCTTCTCGCGCGAGCAGATCCACGACCTCAGGCGCGCCTATCGCCTCCTTTTCGCCGACGAGGGCACCTTGTCGGAGCGGGTCGAGGACGTGGCGGAGGAATTCGCCAAACACCCGACCGTGCACGAGATCCTCGACTTCATCCGTGACGGCAACGAACGCTCGATCTGCACGCCCCGCGACGTGTCGTCCGTCGGGTCGTGACGGCGGGTTCGGTCGCGATCCTGGCCGGAGCGGGAGAATTGCCGCTCCTGCTCGCCGATCGTCTCGCCTCGGCCGGCAGGCCGCTCCGGATCCTGGCCATCCGGGGCTTCTCGGCCCGCGCCACGCGCGCCCGGGCGGACGCGGTCGTGGCCCTGCTCGACATCCAGCGCGCCTTTGCCTGTCTCGATCGCTGGAAGCCCGGCATCGTCACCCTGGCCGGCGGGCTGACGCGTCCCTCCGCCGCGGCCCTCGCCGGCGCCTTCTCGCTCGTCCGCAACCGCGACGATATCGGCCGCCTGATCGCGCGCGGCGACGACAACCTCATGCGCGGCGTGGTCGAACTCATCGAGGAGCGGGGTTATCCCGTGGCCGGGGTGCGCGAACTCGCGCCCGAACTCCTCGCCGACCAGGTCGTCTACGGCCGGCGGCAGCCGGATGCGAAGGACGAGGCCGCGATCAGCTGGGGCGTCCGGGTGCTCGATGCGATGTCGCCCTTCGATATCGGCCAGGCCGTCGTCGTCTCGGGCGAGCGCGTGCTGGCGATCGAGGGGCCGGAGGGCACCGACCGCACGCTGGCGCGGGCGCGCGCAGAGCGGGAGCGCAAGTTGTTCCGGCGTGCCCGCTCGGGCGGCGTCCTGGTCAAGGCGCCGAAGCGCGGCCAGGACCTCCGGGTCGACCTGCCGGCGATCGGACCGCGGACCGTCGCCAATGCGGCCGCCGCCGGCCTCGACGGGATCGCGGTCGCGGCCGGCCTGACGCTGGTCCTCAACCGGCGGGAGACGGTCGAGGCCGCAGACCGGCACGGATTGTTCGTGGTCGGGATCGACCCTTCGCGTTTCACGGCCCGGGATGCCGACGCTCATGGCTGAGCCGCTGCGGGTCTTCCTGGTCGCAGGCGAGCCTTCGGGCGACCAGCTCGGCGCGAGCCTGATCCGGGCGCTGCGCAAGGGCCATCCGGGCGAGGTAATCGTCGAGGGCGTCGGCGCCGAAGCCATGGCGCGCGAAGGTCTCCGAAGCATCTTTCCGCTGACCGACATCACGGCGATGGGCGTGATCCAGGTCGTGCGGAAGCTGCCGCTGATCCTGCGCCGCGCCTCGGACGTGGTCGCAGCCGCGGTCGCGGCCCGGCCGGACGTCCTCGTCATCATCGACAGCCCGGATTTCACCCACCCGGTGGCGCGCCGCATCGCGCGCCGAATGCCGGACCTGCCGATCGTGAACTACGTCAGCCCTACGGTCTGGGCCTGGCGTCCGGGCCGTGCCGCCAAGATGCGGCGCTACGTGGCCCATGTGCTGGCGTTGAAGCCGTTCGAGCCGGCCGCGCATCTCCGCCTCGGCGGTCCGCCCTGCACCTATATCGGCCACCCGCTGATCGAGCGGCTGGACGATCTCGCGCCGGCGGCGGGTGAGCGGAGCCCTCTCTCGGAGGGCCCGCTCCGGCTCGTGGTGCTCCCGGGCAGCCGGCGTGGCGAGATCTCGCGCCTGATGGCGCCCTTCGGCGAGACGCTGCGGCGCGTGGTCGCCGGGTCGGAGCGCGAGATCGAGGTGACCTTGCCGGCCGTGCCGCATCTCTCGGCCGAGATCCGGCGGGCCGCCGAGGGCTGGCCGGTGAAGCCCCGCATCGTCGAGGGCGAAGCGGCGAAATACGAGGCGTTCCGCCGCTCCCATGTGGCGCTCGCGGCCTCCGGCACCGTGACTCTGGAACTCGCGCTCGCGGGCGTGCCGATGGTCGTCGCCTACCAGGTGTCCCGGGCCGAGGGCCTGCTGAAATTCCTGATCACCACGTCGACCATCGTGCTGGCCAACCTGGTCGTCGGCGAGAACGTGGTGCCGGAATTCACGCAGGAGGATTGCATCCCGGAGAAGCTCGCGGCCGCCGTGATGCCGCTCCTCGACGATACGCCGGAGCGTCGCCGCCAGGCCGAGGCCTTTGCCCGTCTGCCGGAGATCCTGGAGGCGGACGCACCGACGACCCCGAGCGAGCGCGCTGCCGCGATCGTGCTGCGGGTCGTCGCGGAGTGGCGAGCGGGAACGCGGCTCGGCTGAGCGGCCAGGCCGTCATGCGTGCTTCGAGGCCGACCTTCGGTCGGCACTCACCATGAGGAGGTGGGTCGAATCCACCACGCACCCATGCCGAGGTGCCCGGCGAAGCCGGGCCTCGAAGGACGCGCTCTTGCGGTCCGCTTTGCCGACCCGGAACGACGAGGCTGAGGCTCTCAGCTTCGCTGGGCGATGGTCGGGTAATCGCGCTGCGCTGCGCCGGTATAGAGCTGGCGCGGACGGCCGATCTTCTGGGACGGGTCCTCGATCATCTCCATCCATTGCGCGATCCAGCCGACGGTGCGGGCGAGCGCGAACAGCACGGTGAACATCGAGGTCGGAAAACCCATCGCCTTGAGCGTGATGCCCGAATAGAAGTCGATATTCGGGTAGAGCTTCTTCTCGATGAAATAGTCGTCCTTCAGCGCGAGCTGCTCGAGCTCCATCGCGACATCCAGCAGCGGGTCGTCCTTGATGCCGAGTTCGGAGAGGACCTCATGCGTCGTCTTCTGCATGATGCGGGCGCGGGGGTCGTAGTTCTTGTACACCCGGTGACCGAAACCCATCAGGCGGAACGGGTCGTTCTTGTCCTTGGCCTTGGCGACGTATTTGGCGACATTCTCCGGGTGGCCGATCTCGGCCAGCATCTTCAGCGCCGCCTCGTTCGCGCCGCCATGGGCGGGCCCCCACAGGCAGGCGATGCCGGCCGCGATGCAGGCGAAGGGGTTGGCCCCCGATGATCCCGCGAGGCGCACCGTCGAGGTCGAGGCGTTCTGCTCGTGATCCGCGTGCAGGATGAAGATCCGGTCGAGCGCGCGAGCCAGGATCGGATTGACCTTGTACTCCTCGCACGGAACCGCAAAGCACATCTGCAGGAAGTTCGACGTGTAATCGAGCGAATTCATCGGATAGATGAAGGGCTGCCCGATGTGGTACTTGTAGGCGCAGGCCGCGAGCGTCGGCATCTTGGCGATCATCCGGATCTGCGCGACCATGCGCTGGTTCGCGTCATGGATGTCGGTCGAGTCGTGATAGAAGGCCGAGAGCGCGCCGACCGACGCCACCATGATGGCCATCGGGTGGGCGTCGCGCCGGAAGCCCTGGAAGAAGCGGTTCATCTGGTCGTGCACCATCGTGTGGTGCGTGACGCGGTAGACGAAGTCCGCCTTCTGCGGCCCGGTCGGCAACTCGCCGTAGAGCAGGAGGTAGCAGGTTTCGAGGAAGTCGCCGTGCTCGGCCAATTGCTCGATCGGATAGCCGCGGTAGAGCAGGACGCCGGCGTCCCCGTCGATATAGGTGATCTTGGATTCGCAGGCGGCCGTGGAGGTGAAGCCGGGATCGTAGGTGAAGGCGCCGGTCTGCCCGTAGAGCTTGGAGATATCGATCACGTCCGGCCCGATCGTGCCCGACTTGACCGGGAAATCGATCGTCTTGTCGTGCACGGTCAGGCTGCTGCTATTGCCGCTCATCGGGCTCGCCTCTCATGTCCATGATGGCCCGCGACGCGAAGCATGGAGCACGCCAGCCCGCGGGAAGGATACGGGACAGCGCCGAGGCCGCCTTCGCACCTGTCGTTCCCCGGTTCGGTATCGGATCGCCAGAGGGCGTTCAAGCCGCGTTCGAGGCCGCGTCTCCGGCATCGGCCTGGGCATCGATCCGCGCAAGGCAGAGATCGCGCCCGACGATGGCCATGACGTCGAAAAGTCCGGGCGAGGTGCCGCGACCGGTAACCGCGGCCCGCAACGGCTGCGCGATCTGGCCGAGCTTCACGCCTGCCGCTTCCGCGCCCGCCCGGACCGCCGCTTCGAGCGAGGCCGGATCCCAGGCGGCGAGGGCGGCCAGACGGGGTCGGATCCCGGCAAGCCGCGCGCGGCCCACCGGATCGAGGATCGCCTCGGCCTTGGCGTCGAGCGCGAGCGGGGTCGGACCGTAGAGGTAATAAGCGAGGTCCAGGAGTTCGATCAGCGTCTTCGCCCGCTCCTTCAGGCTCGGCATCGAGAGGAGGAGTTGCTCCCGCAACGCAGGAGCGAAGACCGGCCCGAGGTCGCGCGCGGGCCCGACGGCGGGCAGGATCTCCTCGATCGCCTGCACGACAGCTTCGTCCGGCGTCTCGCGCAGGTGATGCCCGTTCAGGTTCTCGAGCTTGGCGAAATCGAACCGTGCCGGCGAGCGGCCGATCTGGGGCAGGTCGAAGGAGGCCACCATCTCGGCATCGGAGAAGATTTCCTGGTTGCCGTGGCTCCAGCCCAGGCGGACGAGGTAGTTGCGGAGAGCCGATGGCAGGTAGCCCATGGTCCGGTAGGCATCGATGCCGAGCGCGCCATGGCGTTTCGAGAGCTTGGCGCCGTCCGGCCCGTGGATCAGCGGGATATGCGCCATGGTCGGCACGCTCCAGCCGAGCCCCTGGTAGATCTGGCTCTGGCGGGCTCCGTTCGTGAGGTGGTCGTCGCCCCGGATGATGTGGGTGATGCCCATGTCTTGATCGTCGACGACGACGGCCAGCATGTAGGTGGGCGTGCCGTCCGAGCGCAGCAGCACGAGGTCGTCCAGATCCTTGTTCTGCCAGACGACCCGGCCCTGGACCTGATCCTCGATCACCGTCTCGCCGTCCTGTGGCGCGCGGAGGCGGATCACCGGCGCGACGTCCGCCGGCGCCTCCGCCGGATCGCGGTCGCGCCAGCGTCCGTCGTAGCGGGGCGCCCGACCCTCCTTGCGGGCGAGGTCGCGCATCTCGCCGAGTTCCTGTTGCGAGGCCCAGCAGCGATAGGCCCGGCCGTCGGCGACGAGGCTCTCGGCCACCTCCCGATGCCGCGCCACGCGGGACGATTGGTAGACGACATCCCCGTCCCAATCGAGACCGAGCCAGGACAGCCCCTCGAGGATGGCCGCGATCGCGGGCTCGGTCGAGCGCTCGCGGTCCGTGTCCTCGATGCGAAGCAGCATCCGTCCGCCGAAGCGGCGGGCGTAGAGCCAATTGAACAGGGCGGTGCGGGCGCCGCCGATGTGAAGAAAGCCGGTCGGCGACGGCGCAAAGCGCGTGACCACGGGGTCTGGCATGGCGGTAGGGCTTCGTCAGGAGAGAGGGGGTCGACCGTGCCAAAGGCTCGGGTGGCAGCCGGTTACCCATCGTTTAGCATGGCCGGTACGGCGGCGTTAAGTCGGTACGACGGCGTCGTGGAGCGAGAGCCGGCGGCGTTGTCCCCCCGCTGGGCCCCCGTGGCGCGGCATCGTGCGGCAGCCGCCGGATCGGCATCACTGGCCTGATGCTCGAGCGCGCGACGCGCGTCCGCCCGTCATCAGGACCGGCTCGTTCTCCCTCGTGAGTTCGTTGCGTCGTGGCCGCCTGCGCAAGAGGGTCGGAGACCCGGGATCGGCCATGCCGCCGCCCAGGCTCCGACCCTCAGGTCGATGCGCGCGAGCGCCGGGCTAGCAGCTGCAGCCGATATTCTTGGAGACGATCCGCTGGCCGGCGATGGAGACGGTCACCTCGACGCCGCACGGAATGCCCCACTTGGTGCAGATGTCGAGGCAGGCCTGAGCAGCGGTCCCGCTCGGGAAAGAGATCGGGATCGGCAGGCAGACGCTGCCGAGCCCCAGCGGAAGATTGAGGCAGACCTGTCCGTTCTGGACCGTGAGGCTGATGCATTGCGCAGCCAGCTTCAGGCTGCCGTCTTCCAGCATCGGCTGGGCATTGGCGGCCTGCGCCATGCGGGCCTGGCTGTGCCGACGCGCCGCCTCGAGGGCCTGATTGACGGATTCGGCGCTGAATTCCGGATATGACTCGTTGGCCATGTTTACCTCCCGTTGTGCCAAAGACTGGCACAACTCAAGGTAGTGTACGGAACGGACGGTCGCAACTGGAATTTGTGGTTCGCGCGCGCGGAGCGGCCGCATTCGTGCTGCCCGGATAGGCCAGCAGCGGTGACGATCCGGCCGGGCCAAGACTATCGCCGGTCGTGGTTCGGCTCCCTCGTGGCCGCCAAGTACCGCCATGCCTCACGCGGAAACGTCGCCCGATTGTGACGCAGCCGGGGTCTTCGGGATCGGCCGAGCTCGACAGCGAGGTCTTGGCCGAGCTCGTCGCCGGTGGCCCGAACCACGGCGGACACGCGGAAGCTGCAGCGCCATCGTGGATTCGCGGCCGAATCCCGATGCGACGGGTGGCTTCCGGCCGGCGATCGTCTAGCATGCGCAAGACAGCGGCGTGGCGTCGGTACGATGCGGTCAGCAGGCGAGCGGCACCGGGGCGGGCGCGAGGGCATGGCCCGGACGCGTTCCGCTGCCGGCGCCGCGGCTGCAGGGACCGCGCCGGCGATCCGGGCTGGCGGCTGGAATGCGGCCGTCCGGAATGCGCTGGCGGCCTTGCCCGCGCAGCTCTCCGACCTCGTCCAGCAGGAGATCGACCGGCGCAGGCTCTTTCCCTGGATCGCGGTCGCCTACGGGCTCGGGATCGTGCTGGCCTTCGCGGCGGACGGCGCGGTTTCGGTCTGGCCTCCGCTCGCGGCCGGGGCAGGCTTCGCCTGCGGGGCGTATCTCGCCCGCCACCGCTTCGGCCGCATGATCGTCTTCGTGGCGCTGACTGCCGTCTTCTTCGGGTCCGCGGCCGCGCTCGTCCGCACCGAGATGGTGGCTGCTCCGGTCCTCGACCGGCTCCACGTCGGACGGCTCGAGGGGTTCATCGAGACGGTCGAGGAGCGCGCCTCCGGCGGCGGCCGGCTCGTGATCCGGACGGCGAAGCTCGAGCGTCGGGAGGGCGGGCAGGTCCCGTCCAGCGTGCGCGTGACGGTCCGGGCGGTCGCGGGCCTGGCGCCGGGCGATTACGTGGGTGGAACGGTCCGGCTCTTGCCGCCGCCGGAAGCGGCGCGCCCGGGCGGCTACGACTTCGCCCGCGACGCCTATTTCCGCGGGATCGGCGCGGTCGGCTCGGCCTCGGGCCGTCTTGTGAGGATCGAGCCGCCCCCGTTCGCGCCCGACCTGTCCTTGCGGAGCGCGGCCCTGATCGACCGGGCCCGGAACGCGCTCACGGCCAGGATCGTCGAGGCGATCGGCGGGCAGGCCGGCGCCGTCTCGGCCGCGCTCGTCACCGGCAAGCGCGGCCTCATCGACGAACGCACGAACGACATCCTGCGGGCGGCCGGAATCTACCATGTCGTGTCGATCTCCGGCCTGCACATGGTGCTGGCCGCAGGCCTCTTCTTCGCCGCGACGCGCGCGCTCCTGGCGCTCTCGCCGGCGCTGGCGCTTGGCTGGCCGATCAAGAAGATCGCGGCGATCGTCGGCATGGCGGGCGCGACGGCCTATTGCATCTTCTCCGGCTCGGAGGTCGCGACCGAGCGCTCGCTCGTCATGATCCTCGTCATGCAGGGCGCGATCCTGTTCGACCGGCCGGCGCTGTCGCTCCGCAACCTCGCCATCTCGGCGATCCTCGTCCTGACGCGGGAGCCCGAGGCGCTGCTCGGACCGAGCTTCCAGATGTCCTACGCGGCGGTCGCGGGCCTGATCGCCTTCGCCGAGGCGGCGCGTCGGGTCCGCCCCGCGGCGGAGGCGGGCGACCCGCTTCGTCGGGCGGCACTCTGGGTCGGCATGACGCTCGCCGGCATCCTGGGCACGACGCTCGTCGCGACGCTCGCGACCGGGCCGTTCGGAACCTTCCACTTCCAGAATGTCCAACCCTACGGGCTGATCGGCAACGCCGCGACCCTGCCCCTCGTGTCCTTCGCCGTGATGCCGGCCGCCGTGATCGGCGTGGTCGCGCTCCCCTTCGGCCTTGACCGTCCGATCTGGGCGGCCATGGGCTATGCCACGGACGGCGTGCTCCGCCTGTCGGAATGGGTCGCGGGTTTCGCCGGTTCGACGCTGGTGGTGCCGGCCTTCGGGGCGGGCGCGCTCTCGCTCTTGGCCTTCGCGCTGCTCGTCGCGACGCTCTGTGGTTCGGCGCTCCGGCTTCTCGCGGGCCTTCCCTTCATTCTGGGCGTGGCGCTCGCCTCCGCTGCGCCGCGCCCGGACATCTACGTGGCCCGGGACGGGTCGGGCGCCGCGGTCCGGGGCCGGGACGGCCGGCTCGCGCTCCTGGGGCGGGTCCCGGCCTTCACGGCCGAGCAATGGCTCAAGGCCGATGGCGATGCGCGCCGGGCCGCGGATGCCTCGCTCAAGGCCGGACCGCGCTGTGACCGGATCGGCTGCACGATCGAGATGCGGGACGGCCGGATCGTCTCGCATCTCCTCGACCGGCGCGGTTTTGCCGAGGATTGCGGCCGTGCCGCCGTCGTCCTCTCCCACCTTCAGGCACCGCCGGACTGCGCCGCGCCCACCCTGGTCGACCGCGCCTTCCTGGCCGGACACGGAGCGACGACCCTGTTCGCGACGTCGTCGGGGTTCCGGCTCGAGACCACCCGCCGCCCTGGCGAGAGCCGGCCATGGCTCGCCCGCAAAGCCTCCGCGAGGCCGGCCGCCGCCATCGCATCCGCCTCGCCGCCGCCGGGCAGGCCCGCCTCACGTCCTGCTCCGGCGGAGGAGGCGGTGCCGGACCTCCCGGATGCCGATGCGGAGCCTTGAGGCACTCGCACCGGGAGGACGGGCGCGCCGCTCGGCCGTCAGTACCGCCTGACGAGACTCACGAGCTTGCCCTGGATGCGGACGCGGTCGGGGCCGAGCACGCGCGTCTCGTAGGCCGGGTTCGCGGCTTCGAGCGCGATGGAGGATCCGCGCCGGCGAAAACGCTTCAGCGTCGCCTCCTCGTCGTCGATCAGCGCGACGATGATGTCGCCGGTCAGCGCGTCGTCCTGGCGTTTGATGACGACCGTGTCGCCGTCGAGAATGCCGGCATCGATCATCGAATCGCCCCGCACCTCGAGCGCATAATGTTCGCCCGACGCGAGGAAGTCCGGCGAGAGCGTGATCGAATGCGAGCGGTTCTGCAGGGCGGAGACCGGCGTGCCGGCCGCGATGCGGCCCATGACCGGGATCGAAACGGCCTTGCCGCCGTCGGGAACGCCGCCCGGAGCGGCCGCCGGCGTCGTACGGGCTCGCCCGAAATTGCCCTCGACGACGCTCGGGCTGAATTTCGGCCTGGCGGTCGTCTCAGGCATGCGCAGGACTTCGAGCGCCCGCGCCCGGTTCGGTAGCCGCTTGATGAAGCCGCGCTCCTCGAGAGCGGTGATCAGCCGGTGGATGCCCGATTTCGACTTCAGGTCGAGCGCCTCCTTCATTTCGTCGAAGGAGGGCGGCACGCCGGATTCGGAGAGGCGCGCGTGAATGAAGCGCAGCAACTCGTTCTGCTTGCGGGTCAGCATCGTCGCGCTCCTGCTCGAACGACTCGGGTGAGAAACAAAGCATGAACGGCGTAACCGTTCTGCTAATGTTCCACAAGCGGCGATGTGGACTTTCGGACCTACTCTTCCGCTCTACTCGGCCGGCGCGATCGCGGGATCGGCTTTCGCCCAGAGTTCGGGGCGAAGCTCCTCGGGCCGATCCGGGAAGAAGAGGGCGCACAGGAAGGTGACGGTCGCGACCCCGGCAAGGACCAGGGTCGCCGAGGTGAGGCTGC
This sequence comes from uncultured Enterovirga sp., assembly GCF_964242715.1. Lineage (NCBI taxonomy): Bacteria > Pseudomonadati > Pseudomonadota > Alphaproteobacteria > Hyphomicrobiales > Methylobacteriaceae > Enterovirga > uncultured Enterovirga sp. Next base: position 33,627 of record NZ_CAXTAZ010000033.1, on the reverse strand, counting down.
CCGTGCGTTCGTGCAGGAACCCGATGAGCGGGGCTGCCACGGCGCTGCCGAGGAAACCCATGAAGAAGCGCACCGAATAGAGCTTCGCCCGCAGCGGTGGCGCGACGTAGCGGGCGGTCATCGTCTCGTTCACGGTGACTTGCCCGAAGATCACCGCGGCCGCGACCCCGGCTAGCGGCAGGACCAGCCAGCCCTGCGCGAAGGAGAGCGCGGCGAGGGTCGGGGCGAGGACGAGGGCCAGCGGCAGGAAGAGGCGTTTCAGCGTCGTGCGGTCGATGAGCCGTCCGACCGTGAACTGGGTCGCGGCGCCGCACAGCGTGACCGCGAAGGCCAGGATTCCGACGATCGGGATCAGGTTCGCGTCGCCGGCGAGCCGCTCCTGCATCAGCTTCGGCAGGAGAAGCGTGAAGGCGTTGAAGACGAGGCCCGAGACGACCGCGATCGCGAGCAGCGTCGCGACGGCGCGCCGGACGAGGGGCGCCGGGATCACCGGGAAGGGCGTCGCGGAAGGATGGGCGGCGTGGTCGTATTCCGGCACCCCAATCCAGAGGAGGCCGAGCCCGATGCACACGATGCCGGGCACCATGAAGGCGACCTGCCAGCCGTAGCGCTGGGCGAGGAAGGCCGTGACGACCGGCGCAAGGGCGACGCCGAAATTGCCGAAGACGCCGTTCGTGCCGATTGAGCGGCCGGGTCGCTCGCCCGCCGCCTCGACCAGCATCGCGGTCCCGATCGGGTGATAGATCGCCGCGAAGAGCCCGGCCGAGCCGAGTGCCAGCGCGAGGAGGAGGGGGGTCGCCGCGAAGCCGGCCGCGATCAACGACAGGCCGGTGCCGAAACAGAAGGCCAGCATCAGCGCGTGGCGCCCGATTCGGGCGGCGAGCCATCCCTGCGGGAGCGAGGCGACCCCGTAGAGGACGAACATGCCGGTCGCGAGCGCGAGCACCGGCCCGTAATCGGGCCCGAAGGCGCCGCCGGGCCGGGCCATCACCAGCACCGCCGTCGGCAGGATCAGCAGGCTGTAATGGGTGAGGAGATGCGCGGCGTTGACGAAGACGATTTGCCGGCGGGCCGAGCTCGCCATGATGGAGCCTCCGCGAGGATCGTGAGCCGCCCCGGCACTAGACGAAGGTCGCGCGAGCGTCCAGCACGGCCTGAAGGGCGCCTCAGGCGGCGCTTCGGGCTTCGCCGGTCGTGCCCGGCGCCTTCGCTCCACCTTCCAGGACGCGCTCGATATAAATGCGCCGGACCACGACCATGACCACGGCGAGGAGCGGGGTGGCGACCAGGATGCCGGCAACCCCGAACAGCGTCCCCATCCCGAACAGCACCACGATCAGCAGGACGGGCGGGATGTCGACCTGCGATTTCTGCACGATCGGCTGCAGGACGTTGTTCTCGACCTGCTGCACGCCGACCAGCAGGCCGAGCGTCCAGAGCGCCGTGGTGGTGTCGGCCGCGAGCGCGATCAGGATCGCCGGGACGGCGGACAGGATCGGTCCGAGATAAGGGATGAATTCGAGAAGGCCGGCCAGGAGCCCGAGCACGAGCGCGTAGGGCACGCCGATGGCCCAGAGGCCGAGCGCGACCATGGCTCCGATGAAGGCCATGAGGATGAGTTGCGCCCCCAGCCACGACACGATCGTGCTTTCGAGCTCGTCCAGGAGTTCGTCCGCGAACGCGCGGTGCCGCACGGGGACGAGCCGCACGAAGCCGCGCCGGTAGAGGTCGGGTTCGAGGGCGAGGAAGATCGCCGCCCCGAGGACGAGGCCCGCATAGCCGAGCGAGCCCGAGATGCCGGCGAGGATGCGGCCGGCATGGCCCATGGCCTCGCTCGGCTCCGGCAGACTGAGCCCGGACGAGATCTGGCCCCAGAGGGATTCGAGCCAGGGATGGTCGCCGAGGCGACGCTGGAAAGCGCCCGCCGCCTCTGGCAGCTTCTGCACGAGCTGCCGTGCCTGGTCCGCGAGGGTCGGGGCCAAGAAAGCCGCGGCGGCGGCCGCCGCGAGCGCCAGCACGGCCACCACCAGGACCACCGCCCAGCGACGCCCGAGGCCCAGCTTCCGGTGCAGGATGTCGCCGACCTCTCGCAGGAGCACCGCGAGGATCACGGCCAGGAAGGTCATGAGGAGGAGCGTGCGAAGGGCCCAGGCCGCAGCCGCGAGCGCCACGAGCGCCAACACGACGAAGCCGGCGAACACGACCCGGCTCCTGAAGGCAGCATCCGTCGCGGCGGGAGGTGTCGAATCCGTGTCGATCATCGGGGGCTCTACCTGCGACGGCATCCGGGTAACGCAGTCTCGTGACAAACGCTCAATCGTGCGTGCGATCCCCCCTCCGCCGCAACCCGGCCGGGGCCTCGCCCATGCGGCCTTCCCGAAACGCGCGCTGAACGGCCGTCCGAGCGGACCCGGTTCAGGTCGAACGGGCGAGGATCAGAGGTCGCTGCCCCCGATCGCCCGGCTGACATTCGACGGGTAGAGCTTCACGCCGATCCGCTTTTCGGCATCGGCGACATATTCGGCGAGGAGGTCCTCGGCGACAAGCGAGCGGATCTGCTGCTCGGTCGCCGCACTTTCCTGGGTCGAGGTGATGAAGGGCGGAACGGTGGCCGCCGTCACCTTGAACAGGAAGCGGGTCGTGTCGTCTCCGGTGGCGCTTGCGGCCCTGCCGACCGGCGTCGCGAAGATGCGGGTCACGACCGGCGGGGCGAGCCCATCCTTGGGCTGGCCGCGGGCGAGGTCCGTCGCGGTCTCGACCGCGAGGCCGAGCTCGGCCGCGATCGCGGCCATGGTCTCGCCCTTGTCGAGACGCTCCGTCAGGCTCCGGGCCTTGGCGGTGAGGCCGGTCGAGACCTCGTTCGCACGCCACTCCTCGGTCACGCGGTCGCGAACCTCGTCCAGCGTCCGGTCTTTCGCGGGCTCGATCGCGGTCACCTCGAACCAGGCATAGCCGCCGTCGCGGTAGGTCACGGCCTCGATGTCGGCGCCGACATCGGCCCGGAAGGCGGCCGTGAGAACGTTGTCCCGCTCGGGCCCGAGATCGACGACCGTCCCGGCCCGGTCGCGGCCGGAGCGGTCGACGGCCGTCACGCGCAACAACGCGATGCCGCGCTCCTTCGCGATCTCGGTCAGCGGTTTCGCACTCGCGCGCTGGTCCTCGATCGCGTCGTGAACCGCGGTCAGCTCGGTGCGGGCCCGCTCCCGGGCGAGCTCGGTCTTCACCTCGGCCTTGACCTCTTCGAAGGGCTTCGCACTGCCGGCCTCGACCTTCGTGACGCGGAGGAGGACAGGGCCGAACCGGCCCGCGACCACGTCGCTCACCTGGCCCTCGGCCAAGGCGAAGGCGGCGGTCGCGACCGCCTGGTCGATCATCTCGCCTCGGGTGAGCGTCCCGAGATTGAGGGTCGGCTCGTCGACGCTGCGCTCCTGGGCGAGGTCCTCGAAGGAGGTGCCGGCCTTGATCCGGGCCGAAGCGGTCTCGGCCTCATCCTTGGTCGGGAACACGATCTGCTGGATGGCCCTCCTCTCGGGCTGGCCGAAGCGGGAATCCTTGAGCCGGGCATAATAGGCCTCGGCATCCTGATCGGAGACCGCATCGGGCTTGGCAAGCGCCGCGGCGTCGAGTCGGAGCATGGAGAGGGCGCGGTATTCCGGCGCGCGGAACGAGGTCTTGCGCTCGTCGTAGAAGCTCTGCATCTGGGCCGGATTCGGGGCCGGAATGTCGCCCAGCACCACCGGGCCGAGCCGCAGATACTCCGCCGAGCGCCGCTCCGCCTGGAAGCGGTGCACGGCCTCCCGCATCGCGATTGGCACCCGGTAGGCTCCGGTCAGGGCCTCCGCGAGCTGCTGGCGCGCCACGACGGCACGCTGTTCGCGCACGAATTGCGCCTCGCTGATCCCCGTCTGGCGCAGGATGTCGATGAAGAGCCCGCGGTCGAAGGCTCCGTTCGCGCCCCGGAAGGCGGGATCGGCCTGGACCGTGCGGATGACGAGCTCGTCCGACACGCTGAGTCCGAGCCGGCGCGTATCCTGGTCGAAGGCCGCTTCCGAGACGAGCCGGGCCAGCACGCGCTGTTCGAGCCCGAGCGCGCGCGCCTGTTCCGGCGTGATGCTGCGCCGCGCCCGCCGGATGAGATTCTGGTATTCGGTCTGGTAGGCCGTCCGGAACTGCTCGGCCGTGATGTCGACCCCGCCGACGGTCGCGACCTGGGTCCGCACGTTGCCCCGGAATATGTCGCCGATGCCCCAGACCGCGAAGGAGACGATCAGGAAGCCGAACAGGATCGCGACCACGACCTTGCCGACCCAGCTCTTCCCGAGCCTGTTGATTCCTTGCAGCATCGAAACCGTGTTCCAGAGCGCCCCGCCGACGCCCTAGCGTAACGGCGCCCCCCTGCGCAAACCGCGGGCGCCGCGTTGCCGCCTTCCGGACCGGCTGCTAGTCCGGACCTGTCGAGGGAGGACGGGATGGCAGGCAGCTCGCCGCGGCCGCTGGTCGCGGGCAATTGGAAGATGAACGGGCTGCGGAGTTCGCTCGCGGTCCTTCGGGACATCGCGGAGCGCTCGTCCGAGCGGGGCGGCGACGTCGAATACCTGCTCTGCCCGCCCGCAACGCTCCTCGCGGCCTGTGCCGACGCGGCGCGGGGTACCTCCCTCGCGGTGGGCGGCCAGGATTGTCACCCGGATGCCTCCGGTGCCCGGACCGGAGACGTGTCGGCCGAGATGCTGGCCGATGCCGGCGCGACCTATTGCATCGTCGGTCATTCGGAACGGCGTGCGGACCATGGCGAGACGGATGCAGCGGTGAAGGCGAAGGCGGCCGCTTCGCACCGGGCGGGGCTCACGGCCATCGTTTGCGTGGGGGAGACCCGGGCCGAACGCGAGGGCGGCCGCGCGCTCGACGTGGTGGCCGGGCAGGTCCGAGGCTCGCTGCCGGACGATGCATCGGCCGGGAACACGGTTGTGGCCTACGAACCCGTATGGGCGATCGGGACCGGCCTCGTTCCGACCGTCACCGATGTCGCCGAGATGCACGCGATGATCCGGGGCGAGCTTGCCGGGATCGTCGGGACCGACGCGATGCGGATTCTCTACGGCGGATCGGTCAAGCCGTCGAACGCGCGCGAGCTTCTCTCGGTCGCGAATGTGAACGGGGCGCTCGTCGGCGGGGCTAGCTTGGTCGCGACCGACTTCATGGGGATCGCGGGGGCATATTTCGCCTCGTGACGGCTGCCCTTGAGGCGCGTCACGAGATCGTATTCCGCGCACGCATTCCGTCGTCTTCGTGAGCGGAGCGTCGACCAGGCCTGAGTCGAGCGATTGGAGCGAGCGCCGGACTGAACCGGGCCGGACCCCGACCAGCCAGCATGGGTGCGAGTTTCGGTTTCGAGCCTGCAATGGGTCGCGTGTTGCGGATCGTGGTAAGAAAAATCGGTGAAGATTGTCACGTCGTGACGCTGTTCCCGGATCGCGAAGCTGGAAGACGGAGGCCGCGGTGAAGATCGAGTGGCACACCTTCGACGCGGAAGCGGATGCGGCCTACGCCTACGTGACCGGTCACCCGGTCGATGAGACCGAGGATGTCGCACCCGGCATCATCGTGGATTACGACGCGGACGGGCAGCCGGTCGGCGTCGAACTGCTGTCCGTGTCCATCCGGTTGTCCGGTTCGGACCTGCCGTCCTATCTGAAAGGACTGGTCGAAGGCCTGTTCGCAAAGCGACTGGCCGCCGAGTAGCCCCGCCCTTCATTCGCCATCTCCGGCATGCTAGAGCGACGCGCAACACGCGGCCGGTGCCGCCAGGCTTTCCCATGCAAACCGTCCTCATCGTCGTCCATCTTCTGATCGTCATGGCCCTGATCGGGGTCGTGCTGCTGCAGCGCTCCGAGGGCGGGCTCGGGCTCGGTGGCGGTGGCGGCGGCGGGGGAGGGGGCGTCGGCGGCTTCCTGACCGGACGGGGACAGGCGAACGCGCTCACCCGGGCGACCGCGATCCTGGCGGCGGCCTTCTTCGCGACGAGCCTCGCGCTCGGCATCCTGGCGCATCGCGGCCAGGCCCCGCGTTCGATCTTCGACCAGAACAAGACGACGACCACGCCCGCCGCGCCGGGCCAGCCGGCCACGACAGGGCAGGGCGGTGTGTTGGACGAGATCCAGCGGATGCAGGAGCCGGCGGCCCCGATCGCGCCCACGGCGCCTCTGCCGCCCCAGACTCGCTAACTTCGCAAGCGACGTCGTCGGACGTCGCATTCCGGCTCGCCTGTGGACGGAGCGGGCCTGCCCGGCCGTTTCACCCTATCCAAGCCGCGCCTCACCGCTTAAGCGGAAAACCCCATGACGCGGTACGTTTTCATCACCGGCGGCGTGGTCTCCTCGCTCGGCAAGGGTCTGGCCTCGGCGGCGCTCGGCGCGCTCCTCCAGGGGCGCGGCTTCAAGGTCCGGCTGAGGAAGCTCGACCCCTATCTCAACGTCGATCCAGGGACGATGAGTCCCTACCAGCACGGCGAGGTCTTCGTGACAGATGACGGGGCCGAGACCGATCTCGACCTCGGCCATTACGAGCGTTTCACGGGCCGGCCCTGCACGCGCTCGGACAACATCACGACCGGGCGCATCTACCAGGACATCATCACCAAGGAACGTCGCGGCGATTATCTCGGCGCGACCATCCAGGTGATCCCGCACGTCACGAACGCGATCAAGGACTTTGTCCTCGACGGCAATGACGGGTTCGACTTCGTCCTCGTCGAGATCGGTGGCACGGTCGGCGACATCGAGGGACTGCCCTTCTTCGAGGCCATCCGCCAGCTCGGCCAGGAGCTCGACCGGGGCCAGGCGCTCTTCGTGCACCTCACGCTCCTGCCCTTCATCCCGTCGGCGGGCGAACTCAAGACGAAGCCGACGCAGCATTCCGTGAAGGAGCTGCGCTCGATCGGCATCCAGCCCGACATCCTGCTCTGCCGCTGCGACCGCGACATCCCGCCGGACGAGCGCAAGAAGCTCGCCCTCTTCTGCAACGTGCGGGAGAGCGCCGTGATCGAGGCGCGCGACGTCGCCTCGATCTACTCCGTGCCGCTCGCCTATCACGAGGCCGGTCTCGACGACGAGATCCTGCGCATCCTCGGCATCCGGAGCGCGAGGGGGCCGGACCTCTCGCGCTGGCACTCGATCATGGAGCGGGTGCGCAATCCGGAGGGCGAGGTCACGATCGCGGTCGTCGGGAAATATACCGGCCTCAAGGACGCCTATAAGTCGCTCATCGAGGCGCTGCATCACGGCGGCATCGCGAACCGGATCCGAGTCAATCTGGAGTGGATCGAGAGCGAGGTCTTCGAGCGCGAGGACCCGTCGCCCTTCCTCGAAGGCGTGAACGGTATCCTGGTCCCGGGCGGTTTCGGCCAGCGCGGAACCGAGGGCAAGATCCGGGCGGCCCGCTTCGCGCGCGAGCGCAACGTGCCCTATTTCGGCATCTGTTTCGGCATGCAGATGGCCGTGATCGAGGCGACGCGCTCGCTCGCCGGCGTGCCGGACGCCAATTCGACCGAGTTCGGTCCCTCGCCGGAGCCGGTGGTCGGCCTTCTGACGGAATGGCTGCGCGGCAACGAGCTCGAGACCCGGATGCAGGAGGGCGACCTCGGCGGCACGATGCGGCTCGGCGCCTATCCGGCGCGACTGCGGCAGGGCAGCCGGATCGCGCAGATCTATGGCGCCACCGAGATCTCCGAGCGGCACCGGCACCGTTACGAGGTCAACATGGCCTATCGCGACCGGCTCGAAGAGAAGGGGCTCGTCTTCTCGGGCCTGTCGCCCGACGGTCTCCTGCCGGAGATCGTAGAATTGCAGGACCATCCCTGGTTCGTCGGCGTCCAGTTCCATCCGGAGCTGAAGTCACGACCTTTCGAACCGCATCCGCTGTTCAAGAGCTTCGTCGGCGCGGCTCGCGATCAATCCCGGCTCGTCTGAGCTTCGTCAGACTTCGCGGATTTTCCGCTCGATGGCCTCCGCCTCGGCGGGATCGAGGTCCACGGCACCGAATCTCACGGTCGGCCTGTTCGTTTCCCGCTGTCATGCCTGTCTCCTGATCTCGCCCATCAGCCCCCGGCAATTCCTTCGATGACGACGCCGGTTCCGCCGCAGGCTTCGCACGGCTCGGAGCCGATGCGGCCCGACCCCTTGCATGTCGGGCAGACATTCTCGCCCGTACCCGGCGTGCCAGGCGGCGCATCGTCTCCAGGATGGGTTGGTTCCGTATCTGCTGCCGTCACCATGTCGGGGCCCCCTTCATCCGGCAACGCGCGACGGCGGGGCGCGACTGCTCGCTCGGCGGACGGTCCGAATCAGGACGTTCGTCCTGCGTTGCCGGGCTGGGTGCGTGCGTCGAGGCCCCACTTCCCGGGACACGTCAGCATGCGGAAGGTAGTGGCATCTCCAACCTCCTCATGCTGAGGTGCGAGCCAACGGCGAGCCTCGAAGCACGCCAAACGGTAAAGCCAGCTCGGATCGGGCTGCGGATGGGGCAAAATACGCCGATGGCCGACGGACAAATGTTGGCGGCGCTCTCGGCGCTGCAGACCTTCGCGATCTATTTCGGGACGGCGCTCGGCCTCGTCGTGCTCTACCTCGTCGCCTACCCGGCCGCGACCTCGCGTAACCAATTCTCGCTCGTTCGCCAGAACGTGCTGTCCGCCTCGCTCGCGCTCGGCTTCAGCCTGGTCGGCTTCGCGCTGCCGCTCTCGAGCGCGCTCGTCTATTCACGGGAGGTGCTGGACACGGTGATCTGGGGCGTCGTCGCGATCCTCGTCCAGATCCTCGTCTACTGGCTCGTCCGCCTCCTCGTGCCGCGCCTGCCGCACCGGATCGCAGCGGGCGAGATGTCGGCCGCGCTTTTCCTCGGCGCCGCCTCGCTCGCGGCCGGCATTCTCAACGCCGCCGCGATGCGCTGATCAGAGCCTGCGGTCGATCGTGAGCTTCTGAAAGCCCTTGCCGGCGAGGGCAGGGCGTTTCGAGGACAGGATGCGCGAGTTGATGCCCTGCCAGCCGATCTCGCCGGAGAGCCGGCCGTATTCGATCTTGGGGCAGCGATTCATGATCACCGTGACGCCCTCGGCCTCGGCCCGCGCGGCCGCCGCATCGTCCCGGACGGAGAGCTGCATCCAGATCACCTTCGGCAGGGGCCGGAGCGCCAGCGCCTCGTCCGTGACGCCGCCCGCGTCGGCCGAACTCCGGAATATCTCGACCATGTCGATCGGGCGGGGGATCTCGGCGAGGCTGGCATATCCCGTCGCGCCGAGCAGCGTCCGGCCGGCGAGGCGCGGGTTCACCGGGACCACGTCGTAGCCGCGATCGATCAGGTATTTGGTGACGATGTAGCTCGGCCGGGCCGTGTTGTCGGAGGCGCCGACGATCGCGATCGTCCGCACCTCCTTCAGGATCCTTCGGATCGCCTCGTCCGGGTAGCTCTCATGTCCCGGCGAGACGGGCTGGGTCACGATCCCGTCCATGCCGGGTCCCGCTTTTCGATGAAGGCGCCGATCCCCTCCTCGGCGTCGCGCGCCAGCATGTTCTCGGTCATCACCTGGGATGCATGCGCGTAGGCGTCGGCGAGGCTCATCTCCGCCTGTTCGTAGAAGGCCGCCTTGCCGATCTTGACCGTATGCGGCGACTTCGAGGCGATCACGGCCGCGAGCCGCAGCGCCTCCGCGAGCGCCTCGCCAGCGGGGACGACGCGGTTCACGAGGCCGATCCGGGCGGCATCCTCGGCCGGCACCATCTCGCCGAGCAGCAGCATTTCCATCGCGTGTTTCGGGGCGACGTTGCGGGAGAGCGCGACCATCGGCGTGGAGCAGAAGAGCCCGATATGGACGCCCGGGGTCGCGAAGCGAGCGTCCGCGCCGGCGACGGCGAGATCGGCCGAGGCGACGAGCTGGCACCCGGCCGCGCTCGCCACTCCCTCGACCGCCGCGATCACGGGCTGCGGCAGCCGCACCACACGCTGCATCATGGCCGAGCAGCGTTCCAGCAGATCGGCGAAATAGGCTCGGCCGCGGTCCGGATCCGAGCGCCGGGCCGTCATCTCCTTCATGTCGTGCCCCGCCGAGAAGGCCGGCCCGGATCCCGCGAGGATGACGGCCCGCACCGACGGATCCGATCCGATCCGGTCGAACGCTTCCGTCAAGGCCTCGATCAGCGCCTCGGACAGGGCGTTGCGGCTCGTCGGCCGGTTCAGCGTCAAGACGGCGATGCCGCCCGCACGGTCCTCCCGAAGCAGGACCGGGATGTCGAAGCTGGTTTGCGCGTTCATGGGGCCTGGCTGGCGAGATCGCGTGCGTCTCGCGCCTATTGTCGGGTCCGCCCCGTCATGCTGCAAGGCCGGGATGGCCGGAGCCGGAACAGACCTGTGACGAAGCTGCCCTTGATGACGCGCGACGAGGTCGAGGCTCTTCTCGAGCGCGAGTTCCCGCAACTCTACGCGGACGGACCGAACCACGTCATCGAGGAGGTCGGTCCCCTGACCGCGAGCCTCCGGCTCGTCGTCACCGACCGCCACCTCAGGCCGGGCGGCACCGTCTCGGGACCGGCCATGATGCAACTCTGCGATGTCGGGCTCTATGTCGCGATCCTGGCCAATGCCGGCCCGGTGTCGCTCGCGGTCACGACGAACCTCTCCTTCAACTTCCTGCGCAAGCCGGAACAGCGCGACATCATCGCCCGCTGCCGGCTCCTCAAGCTCGGGAAGCGGCTTGCGGTGGGCGAGGTCAGCCTAGCCCATGCCGGTTCGGACGACGTCCTGTGCCACGCCGTCGGGACCTATTCGATCCCGCCGCGGTGATGCGGTATTTTGATACCGTATGTGACAAGACATTGCTGAAACTGCGGAATCGGCCCGGACAGCGCCTTGACCTCGCACGGATGCCGGGCTATGTGCCGGGCCTCGATGCCTCTCTGGGGAGCGTCGCGCGTTCGGCGGCCCGGCCGCCCTGCTCCGGCCGCCGGCCATCTGGAACCTGACATGAAGACGTTCTCTCTCAAGCCCGCCGATGTCGAGAAGAAGTGGATCGTGATCGACGCCGAGGGCCTCGTCGTCGGCCGCCTCGCCACGATCGTCGCGATGCGGCTCCGCGGCAAGCACAAGCCGATCTACACCCCCCACGTCGATTGCGGCGACAACGTCGTCGTCATCAACGCCGACAAGGTGAAGTTCACCGGCCGCAAGCTCGAGCAGAAGGTCTATTACCACCACACCGGCTATATCGGCGGCATCAAGGAGCGCTCGGCCAAGTCGATCATGGCCGGCAAGTTTCCGGAGCGGATCGTCGAGAAGGCGGTCGAGCGCATGCTGCCGCGCGGGCCGCTCTTCCGGAAGATCATGGGCAACCTGCGGGTCTACAAGGGAACGGAGCATCCCCACGTCGCCCAGCAGCCCGAGCCATTCGACGTCGGCGCCCTCAACCGCAAGAACGTGAGCAACTGACATGGCTGTCCTCCAGTCCCTTTCCGACCTCGGCCAGCAGATCGCCCCCGCCCAGGCGGACGAGGCGCCCCGCTACGAGAAGAAGATCGACGCCCAGGGCCGCGCCTATGCGACCGGCAAGCGCAAGGACGCGGTCGCCCGCGTCTGGATCAAGCCGGGTTCCGGCGAGATCACGGTGAACCAGCGTCCGGTCACGCAGTATTTCGCCCGGCCGGTTCTGCGGATGATCATCCAGCAGCCGCTCCAGGTCGCGAACCGTCTCGGCCAGTACGACATCGTCGTCACGGTCGCGGGCGGCGGGCTTTCGGGCCAGGCCGGCGCGGTGCGCCACGGCCTGTCGAAGGCCCTGACCCATTTCGAGCCGGATCTCCGGCCGCCACTGAAGCGCGAGGGCTTCCTGACGCGGGATTCTCGCGTGGTCGAGCGCAAGAAATACGGTCGCAAGAAGGCCCGCCGCAGCTTCCAGTTCTCGAAGCGCTGATCCGGTCTCTCCGGGCTCGGGAAGGCGGCCACATGGCCGCCTTTCCTCGTTATACGGCATGGCTCTAGAGGGGACGTTCGCGTGCTGCATCGCCGCTCGCAGGCCCGTGATTGACTTCGGACCGTCGCGCTGTCATGTCGCGGCGATGACCCGCCTCCGCTCCCTTCGACGTCGTTCCTCCGAGCGACCACGCGCGGGCTGAGCCGGGACTTCGAGCCTCATCAAGCCGCGCTGCAGCGCGGCTTTTTTATTGCCTCTGCTGCCGCGCACCCTCCCAGACGAGAGACGCGATCATGAACATGGTCTTTCAGGCGGCAAAGCCGGCCCGGGCCGGGATTTCGACGATCTTCATCGATGGCGAGGCCGGGACGACGGGCCTCGAGATCCGTGAACGCCTCGAAGGCCGACAGGATCTCGCGATCCGGTCGATCGCGCCGGAATTCCGGAAGGATTCCGAGGCCCGGAAGCGGATGATGGCCGAGGCCGATCTCGCCATCCTGTGCCTCCCCGACGCGGCCGCCCGGGAGGCGGTGGCGTTGGCGGATTCGCTCGGCCCGGACGCGCCCCGGATCGTGGACGCGAGCACGGCCCACCGCACCGTCCCCGACTGGACCTATGGCTTTGCCGAACTCGCGCCCGGCCAGCGCGAGGCCATCGCCGGGGCACGCCGGGTCGCCAATCCCGGCTGCTACGCGACCGGGGCGATCGCTCTCCTCCGTCCGCTCGTGGATGCGGGCCTACTGCCGGCCAGCCATCCCGTGTCGATCAATGCCGTGTCGGGCTATAGCGGCGGCGGCCGCACCATGATCGAGGCCTTCGAGGGCGGGCAGGGACCGGCTTTCGAGCTGTACGGGCTCGGCTTCGAGCACAAGCACCTGCCCGAGACGATGGTGCATGCGCGGCTGACGGCGCAGCCGATCTTCATCCCGGCGGTCGGGCATTTCCGTCAGGGCATGCTGGTCGCCATCCCGCTTCATCTCGACCGGATTCCCGGCACGCCGAAGGTGGCCGATCTCGAAGCCGCGCTCAGGGCGCATTACGGCGCGGCCGAGGGCGGACAGGTCAGGGTCGTGTCGGCCCCGCCCGACGAGCGGCTCGAGCCCGAGGCTCTGAACGGGACGGACCTCATGGAATTGAGGGTTTATGGCCGGGACAAACACGCCCTTCTCGTGGCGCGGCTCGACAATCTCGGGAAGGGCGCCTCGGGCGCGGCCGTGCAGAATGCCGAGATCATGCTCGGCCTGGAGCCGGCCGGGCGGTCCTGAAAGGTCATCTAGGACGGAGGAGACGCGGTTGACCGACAGGGCAGGCGAGGTCGGCGGCTCGGTACGAGACCGGATTCCCTACCAGCCGATCACGAGGCGTCCGGCGCTGAAGCTGCCGGGCGGCGCGCGGGTCGCGGTCTACACCATCGTCAATGTCGAGACCTGGCGCCCGACGCTGCCGATGCCCCGGACCGTGCTGCCGCCGCCGATGGGTCAGCCGCTCCTGCCGGATGTCCCGAACTGGTCCTGGCACGAATACGGGATGCGGGTCGGCTTCTGGCGCTTCATCGAGGCGCTCGGCAGCCGCGGGCTGAAGGCGACCTTCGCCGTGAACGGCAGCTCCTGCCGGGTCTATGAAGAGGCCTGCGCCGCGGCGCGCGAGGCCGGCTGGGAGTTCATGGGCCACGGCTACGTGCAGGGCCCGATGCACAAGGTCGAGGACCAGCGCGCCGCGATCGCGGACACGATCGCGGCGATCCGCGACTTCACCGGACGAGCGCCGCGCGGCTGGGAAAGCCCCGGGCTGACCGAGACCGACGAGACGATCGACCTCCTCGCCGAGGCCGGGATCGAATACGTGGCCGACTGGGTCCTGGACGACCAGCCGGTCCCGGTGAACGTGCGGTCCGGCCGGATGGTCGCGATGCCCTATCCGGTCGAGGTGAACGACGTCGTGATCTCGGCCGTGCAGCTTCAGGGTTCCGACGAAATCCTCCGCCGCGGGCGGGACACGTTCGACCGCCTCTACCAGGAGGGCGCGACGACCCCGCGGATCATGCCGATCTCGATCCACCCCTATCTCACGGGCGTGCCGCACCGGATCCGCTATCTCGAGGAGCTCTACGACTACATCCTCGGCCACGAGGGCGTGGCCTGGATGACCGGGGAGGAGATCCTGGACTGGTACCTCGCGGAGACGGACCGTCTCGGCCAGGATCAGGCGGCCCGGTAGGTCGCTTCAGGGGCCGCCCATCGCGAGTTGATGCGCCGGGCCTCTTCTTCGAGGACGGCCAGGAAGGCGCCCGCGACAGGAGAGATCGCGCGTCGGGCCGGCTCGATCAGGACGAGGTCGAGTGTCAGCGACGGCGAGGCGAGCGGGTTGATGAGCAGGTTCGTGGGTTCCTCCTCGCCCGCCACCATGATGCCCGGCAGCACCGCGACCCAGTCTGAGCGGCCGACGAGGTCGAGCGTCCCGAACATCGCGTCGAGTTCGATCAGCCGCTCGATCGCGACGCCGTTCGAGGCGAAGTAGGATTCGATGCTGATCCGGCGCGTATTCACCCGGCTCGGGACCACGAGCCGGAGCGGGCCGAGCTCGGCGGGACGCACCGGCTCCATCGTCCGCCGCGGCCAATGCGCCGCGGACCCGACGAGCACCTCCGGCGTCCGCATGAAAAGCCGGCTCACGATCCCGGCGATGGCGGCCGTGCCGGGTACGATGGCGAAGTCGAGTTCGGCGCCCCGGACGAGGTGGGTGAGCGTCCCGCTATAGCCTTCCACCACCCGGATGGCCGTATTCGGATGGGCGGACGTGAACCGCGCCAAAGCCGGCGCGAGGACGCACCGGGTCATCGTCGGCATCAGCCCGACCACGACCTCGCCTTCGAGGCCGCCGCCGTAGGATTGCGCCACCTTCGTCGCCGCGTCGTGGGCGCGCAGAACGTCGAGGCAGGCCCGGTAATAGGCGTCGCCGGCGGGCGTCGCCGTCACGCGTCCCTTGTCGCGGCTGAAGAGTGCCACCCGGAAGCGCTGTTCCAGCTTGCGGATATGCTGCGAGACGCCCGATTGCGTGGCGTTCTCGCGCTGCGCGGCGACCGTGAACGAGCGTTCCTCGTAGGCGGCCACGAAGAGCCGGATGTCCTGAAGACTGCCGACCATCCCGCGCCCCGGCATCGCGTTTATTGATGACGCGGAGAAGAAACCATCATTTTCCGAGCGAATGCAAATGCGCTACCCGGCGCCCATGACCATGCTGTCCCTGCCGCTGGATGGAGACACGACCGACCCTCGCCTGCTGCGGCAGGCGCTCGGCCGCTTCGCGACCGGCGTGACGGTGATCACCACCTGCACGCCCGACGGCAAATACGAGGGCCTGACCGCGAATTCCTTCTCGGCCGTGTCGCTCGACCCGCCGCTCGTGCTGTGGAGCCTCAGGCTCGCCGCGCCGTCGCTCGAGAGCTTCACCTCGTCCGGCCATTTCGTCGTGAACGTGCTCTCGACCTCGCAGAGCGTCGCCTCGCGCCATTTCGCGACGCCGCGGCACGACAAGTTCGAGGACGTGGACTTCTCCGCCGGGATCGCCGGTTGCCCGATGCTGGACGAGAGCCTCGCGATCTTCGAATGCCGCACCGAGACCACGGTCCAGGGCGGCGACCACATGATCTTCATCGGGCGCGTGATGCAGGCGCATTACCGCGACGGCGAGCCGCTGATCTTCGCGGCCGGCCGCTACGGGACGCATCTGCCGCTGCCCGAAGACGCCTGACGAACGGGGGATGGGACGTGATCAAGGCTGCCGTGGCCGGGCTCGGCTGGTGGGGACAACACATCGTCCGGCGCATGGCGGGTTCCGAGGTCCTGCGAATCGTGGCGGCCGTCGAGACCAATCCGGAGCGCTCCGCCTTCGCGGCCGAGCACGGGATCCGGTTCGCGTCCGAGTTGCCGGAGGTGTTGCGGGACCCCGAGATCGACGCGGTGATCCTCGCGACCCCGCACGCGCTCCACACCGGGCAGGTTCTGGCCGTCGCCGCCGCCGGCAAGCATGTCTTCTGCGAGAAGCCGCTGGCGCTGAACCGTGCCGATGCCGAGCGCTCCGTCGAGGCCTGCCGCCAAGCGGGCGTCATGCTCGGGATCGGGCACGAGCGGCGCTACGAGGCGGCGATCGGCGAATTGCGCCAGCTGGTGCGGAGCGGCGCACTCGGAACCATCATGCATGCGGAGGCGAATTTCAGCCACGACAAGCTCGCGAACGTCCCGGAAGGCGATTGGCGCGCCTCGCCGGCCGATGCCCCGGCGGCCGGGATGACGGCGATGGGCGTCCACCTCACCGACCTCTATCTCGACCTGTTCGGGCCCATCCGGGAGGTCTTCGCGGCCACGACGAGCCGGGTCGCCTACCACCGGACCGGGGACGTGATCTCCGTCCTCCTGCGTTTCGAATCCGGCGCGACCGGCTACCTGAACGCGATCCTGGTGACCCCGCTCTATATCGGGCTCACCGTCTTCGGCTCCGAGGGGTGGGCCGAGATCCGCAACCACACGCATCCGGACACGCCGGGCCCGACGACGCTCACCGTGCAATACCGCGACGGCCGCCGCGAGAGCCGGGATTACGACTGGCGCGACACGGTCCGGGAGGGCCTCGAGACGTTCGCGCGGGCGATCGGCGGCGCGCCCTATCCTTTCACGGAGGCCGAGAAGGTCGGCAACGTCGCCGTGCTCGAAGCCATCTGCCGTTCCGCGGCGACCAATGCTCCCGTGGCCGTCGAGCCGGCGTGAGCGATCCTTACGCCTGGGGCGGCGCGCCCGCCTGGCGGAGCGGATGGGCATCGGCGAACGCCGCCTCCGCCAAGCAGCTTTCCGCGATGCGCGTCACATGCGGCAGGTTCTCTGGCCGGGCGCCGAAGAGATTGGCGCCCACCGTGAGGCTGACGAGACAGATGTCGGCGATCGTCGCCGTATCGCCATGACAATAGCGCCCGGTCTCCGGCTCCGTCGCGAGATGGCTCTCGATCGCGGTGAGGCCGGCCTCGATCCAGTGCCGGCACCATCGTGCCCGCGCCTCCTCCGCGATCCCCAGCTCGGCATCCAGATATTCGCGCACCCGCGGGACGATCAAGGGGTGCGAATCGGCGGCGACGATCGCGGCAAGTCCGCGGACACGCGCCCGGCCGCGCGCGTCGGTCGGCAGGAGTGGCGGCTCGGGACGGGTTTCTTCGAGATATTCCAGGATCGCGAGCGATTGGAACAGGACAGGACCTTCTCCGTCGACCAGCGCCGGCAGCACCATCTGCGGGTTGACGGCCCGGTACGACTCGCTGCGCTGGACGCCGGCTATGAGATCGATGGAGGTCTCTTCGAAGGAAATCCCTTTGAGGTTGAGCGCGATCCTCACGCGGAAGGTCGCGAGCGACCGCCAGAAGCCCCAGAGCTGCAATCCCGCCTCCCTCACCCTACGACGAGGATCTGATGCCCCGCCTTCCCGATATCGAGCCGGACACGTTGAGCCCTGAGCAGCGGCGTGTCTACGACGCCATCCTCTCGGGGCCGCGCGGGGTCGTGCAAGGTCCGCTGCGGGTCTGGGTGAACAGCCCGGATTTGGCCGAGCGGGCGCAGGCGCTCGGCGCCTTCTGCCGCTACGGCACGAGCCTGCCGCAGCGTCTGTCGGAACTCGCCATCATCACCACGGGCGCGCATTGGCAGGCCGGGTTCGAATGGGCGGTCCATGCCCCGATCGCGCTTCAGGTCGGGCTCGACCCCTCCGCCGTCGAGGCGATCCGGGTCGGTCGGGAGCCGATCCTCGACAAACCCGACGAGAAGGCCGTCTACGCCTTCGCCTCCGAATTGCTGCGACAGCGACGGGTGTCGGATGCGACCTACCGGCAGGCCGTCGAAGCACTGGGCCAGATCGGCGTCGTCGATCTCGTCGGCGTGCTCGGCTATTACGGCCTGATCTCCATGACCATCAACGCCTTCGAGGTCCCGCTGCCCGAAGGGGAGGCGGACCCGTTCGCTGAAGCGGCCCGATGAGATCAGCGGCGGACGATCAGGCCTTGCCGGGCCAATAGGACGGCAGGCTCGCGCCGTCGCGGCTGTCCCAGCCGGCCTCCGCCGCCTCGTCGTAGACGGCGAGCGTGCGCTCCGCGAGCGGGAGGCTCGCGCCGCGGGTCTTGGCCTCCGCCACCATCGTCCTCAGGTCCTTGCGGATCGAGCCGATGTCGAAGGCGGGAGGCGGGTCGCCGCCGGACAGGGCTTCGGCGATCGCGGGCCCGCGGACCTTGAGCACGTTCGCGCCCCCGGACGTGTCCGAGAAGAATTCCATCAGCCATTTCGGGTCGTGGCCGAGATGGCGGCAGAGGGTCAGCGCCTCGCCGAGTGCCTGGTAGAAGACGAGAAGCGGCAGGTTGATCGCGAGCTTCATGCTCGCTCCCGCGCCGACCGGGCCGACATGGTCGAGCCGGCGGCAGAGCCCGTCGAGGATCGGGCGCGCACGCTCGACATCGGCCGCCTCGCCACCGGCGAGCCCGAGGAGCTTGCCGGTCCGTGCGGGCATCACCGTGCCGCCGACCGGGCATTCGACGAAGATCGCGCCGGTCCGCCGGACATCCTCGGCGAGCCGGATCTCGGTCTCGGGCTGGACCGTGCTCATGTCGACGACGAGCTTGCCGGCGAGGTCGGCCGAGAGAAGGCCGCGCTCGCCGCGATACACGGTGTCGATCGCGCCGGCGTCCGTCAGGATGGTCATCACCGCGTCGACCTGGCCCGCGAGTTCGGCCGGCGAGGACGCGACGGTTGCCCCGGCATTGGCCAGCGGCTTCGCCTTCTCAGGCGACCGGTTCCAGACGACGACGTCGTGCCCGAGTTCCTGCAGCCGGGCGGCCATCGCAGCGCCCATGCGGCCGAGGCCCGCCACTCCGATGCGCATTCCTGCCTGCCTATTTATCTCCCGATCAAAAGCGCTAGCATGGGGTCCTGAACATGCCAACGCGGACGCCGACGCCGCGGGCAGGGAGGCTGCATGAGGGACATCGCGGGGATCGTCGGCCTCGGGATCATGGGCGGCGCGATGGCCCGGAACCTCGTGTCCCGCGGCTGGGAGGTGGTCGGTTTCGATCTCAGCCCCGAGCGGCGCGAGGAGGCTGCCCGGAACGGCATCACGCTGGCGGCCGACGTCGCCGATCTCGCCCGGCGCGCGCCCTTGATCATCACGAGCCTGCCGAGCCCGGCCGCCGTTCGGGCGACCGCGGACGCGATCGCGGCGACCGATGTCCCGCCCCGCATCGTCGCGGAGGCGAGCACCCTCTCGCTCGAGGACAAGCTCGCCTTCGAGGGGACCTTGTCGGGGGCCGGACATGTGTCGCTCGATTGCCCGATCTCGGGGACCGGGGCGCAGGCCGAGACCCGCGACCTCGTCGTCTATGCGAGCGGCGACGCGGGCGCGATCGCCCGGATGATGCCGATCTTCGCCGATCTGTCGCGCGAGGCGCACGACCTCGGCCGGTTCGGCAACGGCACGCGCATGAAGCTCGTCGCGAACCTGCTCGTCGCGATCCACAACGTCGCCTCGGCGGAAGCGATGGTGCTGGGCACCAAGGCGGGGCTCGATCCGGACCAGATCGTGAGGCTGATCTCCACTGGGGCCGGGACCTCGCGCATCTTCGAATTGCGGGCACCGATGATGGCGGCGGATCGCTACGAGCCCGCGACCATGAAGGTCTCGGTCTGGCAGAAGGACATGGACGTGATCGGCCGCTTCGCGGCAGATCTCGGGGTCGAGACACCGCTCTTCTCGGCCTCGGGCCCCGTCTACGCTGCGGCGATACAGGCGGGGCTCGGTCCGCTCGACACCGCTGCGGTTTGCAGGATCATCCAGAGCCGATCGGGCGGCGAAGCCATCAGTCAATCTGATCGCGCGACCGCGATTTTATAATTTTCGAGCCTGGCGACCCACACCTAACGTCCAGCCAAGAACAGCATACGGGAGAGAATATTCTGAGCGTGGCGCTGGACCATCGGTCCCCACTCGGCCCTGGCACGGAGGGGCAACACCGCTCCGAGATCCGCGACGGCATGCGCGTCGACTGGAACCTTCCGGTCGTCATGGATGACGGGCTCGTGCTGCGCGCCGACGTGTTCCGTCCGGTGTCCGAGGGCCGCCACCCCGTCCTCCTGACCTACGGGCCCTACGCCAAGGGCCTCGCCTTCCAGGACGGATATCCGAGCGCCTGGAGCATCATGGCCGCCAAGCATCCGGATGTCCCGGCCGGCTCCTCGAACCTCTACCAGGCCTGGGAGGTCGTCGATCCGGAGAAATGGGTGCCGCACGGCTATGCCTGCGTCCGGGTGGATTCCCGCGGCTGCGGCTGCTCGCCCGGCTATATCGACCATTTCGGTCCCCGCGAGCAGACGGATTACGTCGCCTGCATCGCATGGGCGGCGGCGCAAGGCTGGTCGAACGGCAAGGTCGGCCTGAACGGCGTCTCCTATTTCGGCTCGAACCAGTGGCATGTCGCCAAGCACAAGCCGCCAAACCTTGCCGCCATGTGCATCTGGGAGGGATCGGCCGACTGGTACCGCGACATGACCCATCACGGCGGGATCCTGTCGACCTTCTGGGCCAACTGGTACGACATGCAGGTGAAGACGGTGCAATACGGCGCCGGCGAGCGGGGTCGCCGAAGCCGCGCGCATGGCGAACTCGTCTGCGGTCCCGAGACGCTCTCCGACGAGGAGCTTGCGGCCAACCGCTGCGATTTCGGAGCCGAGATCCGCGCCCACCCGCTCGACGACCGTTACCATCAGGACCGCTCGCCCGTCTGGTCGGAGATCGAGGTGCCGTTCCTGTCGGCCGCGAATTGGGGCGGGCAGGGGCTGCACCCTCGCGGCAATTTCGAGGCCTTCATGCGGGCCGCCTCGCCGAATAAATGGCTCGAGGTGCACGGGCTCGAGCATTGGACGCATTTCTACACCGATTACGGCCGCGAGCTGCAGCTTCGCTTCTTCGACCATTTCCTGAAGGGCGAGGATAACGGCTGGGATCGCCAGCCCCGCATCCTGCTTCAGGTTCGTCACCCGGGCGAGCGCTTCATCGAGCGCGCCGAAAACGAGTGGCCGCTGGCCCGCACGGAATGGACGAAGCTGCATCTCGACCTCGCCACGGATTCGCTGGCGGCGGCCCCGCCCCCGGCCGTGGCGCTACGCAGCTTCGAGGCGATGGGGGACGGGCTGACCTTCCTGACCCCCGCACTCGAACGGGAGACGGAAATCACGGGGCCGATCGCGGCCAAGCTCTTCGTGTCCTCCTCTACGGAGGACGCCGAACTCTTCCTCGTGCTGCGGGTCTTCGCGCCCGACATGAAAGAGGTCACCTTCCAGGGCGCGATCGACCCGCATACGCCGGTCGCGCAGGGCTGGCTTAGGGCGTCGCATCGCAAGCTCGATCCCGAACTGACGCTCCCTTTCCGGCCGTACCACACCCATGACGAGCGTCAGCTTCTTACCCCAGGCGAGATCGTCGAACTCGACATCGAGGTCTGGCCGACCTGCATCGTCGTGCCGGCAGGCCACCGGCTCGGCCTGTCCGTCCGCGGGCGGGACTATGTCTATCCGGGCGGAAGCGGCGGCAAGCTGTCGAATTTCAAGAACGAGCTGACCGGGTGCGGACCGTTCCTGCACGACGATCCCGCGGACCGCCCGCCCGAGATCTTCGGCGGCACGACGACGCTCCATTTCGGGCCGGACAGGCAGGCGTTCATCCTCCTGCCCGTCATTCCGAAGCCAAGCTGACACACAGAAGCGGCGAGACCAAACCAGCGCCGAACCCGAGGAGGAACCCATGACCATCCAACGCCGGACCATTCTCAAGGGCGCACTTGCATCCACGGCCGCGGTCGCGATGCCGAACCTCGTTCGCGCGCAGGCGGCGCCGTTCCGGATCGGACTGCTGACGGTGAAGACCGGTCCGCTCGCGCAGGGCGGCATCCAGATGGAGCAGGGGCTCGCGACCTTCCTGAAGGAGAAGAATTCGACGCTCGGGGGCCGCAAGGTCGAGCTGATCACGGCGGATACGGGCGGCAATCCGGCGGGCGCGCGCACGAAAGCGCAGGAGGTGGTCGAGCGCGACAAGGTCGACATCATTCTCGGCCCGCTCGCGGCTTTCGAACTCCTCGCCATCACCGATTACGTCCGCCAGAAGCAGATCCCGCTGATTAGCGTCGCGGCGGCGGAGGACGTCACCCAGCGCAACGTCAATCCGTGGATCATCCGGCCGACCGCGACCTCCGGGCAATGCTCGCACGTGATGGCCGATTACGCCGCCAAGGAGATGAAGCTCAAGCGGATGGCCACGATCTCGGAGGATTTCGCCTTCGGCCACGAGCAGGTCGGCGCGTTCCTTCGCGTCTTCGAGGAGAACGGCGGCAAGATCGTCAAGAAGCTCTGGCCGCCGCTGAACGCGCCCGATTTCACGCCCTTCATCGCGCAGATCGGGCAGGTGGACGGCGTCTTCACCGGCTTCGCCGGCTCGAACCCGCTGAAGTTCCTGCGCGCCTATTCCGATCTCGGCCTCAAGGGACAGATCCCGATCACCGGGGGCTGGACGGCCCTCGACGATGCGCTGCTGAAAAGCTTCGGCGACGAGGCCGTCGGCGCCATCTCGGCGACCTACTACACGGCCGACCACGGCACCGAATCCAACAAGCGTTTCGTCGCCGCCATGGCCAAGGATTACGACGTCATCGCCGGCGCCTATTCGGCCGGCATGTACATCGCCGGGCAGTGCATCGAGGCCGCCATCGCGAAGCTCGACGGCAAGACCGACGACAAGACAGCCGTCATGGCCGCTCTGAAGGCCGTGTCCCTCACCGATACGCCGCGCGGGCCGATCAGCTTCGACCAGAACGGCAACGTCGTCGGCGAGGTGTTCATCCGGCGCTGCGAGCGCCAGGGCGGCAAGCTCGTGAACAAGACTATCAAGACCTACGAGAAGGTCAGCCAGTTCTGGACCTACGACCCGGCCGAGTTCGTCAAGCAGCCGGTTTATTCCAGGGATTATCCACCCGCGAAGAACCTCCAGTAAGCCGCCGAAAAAATGGCCGTCTGGCCGCTCCTCACCGTCAACAGCCTGAGCCTCGGCGGATTGCTGTTCCTGCTCTCCGCCGGGTTCTCGCTGATCTTCGGGCTGATGCGGATCCCGAACCTGATGCATGGCTCGTTCTTCATGCTCGGCGCCTATCTCGGCGCGAGCCTGACGCAGCGTGGCTATAATTTCTGGTTTGCCGCCCTCGTCAGCGCCGGGGCCATGGTGGTGATCGGCGGCCTGATCGAGCGCCTGCTGCTGCGCCGATTGGCCGGGCAGGAGCTTGCGCAGGTGCTCCTGACCCTCGGCCTCTCCTTCGTCGTCGCCGACCTGTGCTTGATGATCTGGACGGGCGATCCGATCCAGCCCGCGACGCCGCCCGGGCTTGCGGGCGGCGTGCGGGCGATGGGCATGTTCTTCCCGATCTACCGGCTCGCGATCATCGCGATCGCGATCGTCGTCGCGATCGCGCTCTGGATCCTGATCGACTGGTCGCGGCTCGGGGCGATGATCCGGGCCGGCGTCGACGACGCGCCGATGGCGCGCGTGATGGGCATCAAGGTGTCGCGGCTCTTCACGATCATCTTCTGCCTCGGGGCAGGCCTCGCGGCGTTCGCGGGCGTGATGGGGGCGCCGTTCCTGTCCGTCTATCCCGGCCTCGACGCCGACATGCTGCCGCTCGCCTTGATCGTCGTGATCCTCGGCGGCGCAGGCAGCCTCGTCGGGGCGCTGATCGGGAGCTTCATCATCGGCTTTCTGTACAATTTCGGCCAGGCGATGTTTCCGGACCTCGCCTACGTGATCCTGTTCCTGCCCATGGTGCTGGTCCTCATCCTGCGGCCGCAGGGCCTGCTCGGACGCGTGGCGACGTGAGCGGTATCGTCATTCGCCCCGCGCCCCTCCACGGATAGAGGCATGACCGCGCGAAAGGGACAGATCGCCTGGGCGACCCTGCTGCTCGCCATTCTGGCGACGGTGCCGATCTGGATGCCGAGCCTCTATTACGTGAACATCGCGAGCCAGATCCTGTTCTGGGCGATCTTCGCGCTCGGGCTGAACGTCCTCGTCGGCTATGGCGGCCTCGTCTCGCTCGGCCATGCCGGCCTGTTCGGCTTCTCAGGCTACACGGCCGCCTTGCTCCTGGCCGCGGGCTACGGACATGCCGTCGCGATCCCGGCCGCCGTTCTCGGCGCGGTCGCGATGTCGGCGCTCTTCGCCGTCCTGGCACTCCGCTCGACCGGGATCGCCTTCCTGATGATCACGCTCGCGCTCGGCCAGATCCTCTGGGGCATCGCGTATCGCTGGGCGAGCCTTACCCAGGGCGACAACGGCGTGAACGTGTCCGGCCGCCCAGCCCCGTTCGGGATCGACCTGACCGAACCGCGCGCCTTCTATGTCGCGGTCTACGTGATCCTGATCCTCTGCCTCGTCTCGATGCTGGCCTTCGTGCGCTCGCCCTTCGGGGCCAGCCTCCGCGGCACGCGCGACCAGCCCCGGCGCATGCGGGCACTCGGCTTCAACGTCTGGCTGATCCGGTTCGTGGCCTTCCTGTTCTCGGGCTTCTGGACCGCGATCGCCGGGCTCCTGTTCCTCTACTACAACCAGTTCATCAGCCCGCAGGTGATGGCGCTCCAGACCTCCGCCGAGGCGCTGCTGATGGTGATCTCGGGCGGCACGGCGACGCTTGCCGGACCGGTGGTCGGCGCCGCGATCGTCGTCATCATGAAGAACGTCGTCTCGGCCTATGTCGAACGCTGGAACATGGTCCTCGGGCTGATCTTCGTCCTCATCATCAGCTTCATGCCGGAGGGTCTCGTGCCCGGGACGGCGCGCCTCTGGCGGGCCGCTCGCGCGCGGCTGCGGGCCGGCCGGGCCTCCGCCGAGCTGAACGCGGCCGGGGAGGGCGGCCGGTGAGCGCCCTCACGGTTCGAGGCCTGTGCAAATCCTTCGGCGGGCTCCACGTCACCCGGAACGTCGATCTCCACGTCTCGCCCGGGGAGCGGCGCCTGATCATCGGGCCGAACGGGGCCGGCAAGACGACCCTCTTCAACCAGATCACCGGCGACCTGAAGCCCACGAGCGGCACGATCTCGCTCCTCGGCCAGGACATCACCCGGGTGCCGAGCCGGATGCGGGCGCATCTCGGTCTCGCCCGGACCTACCAGATCATCACGCTGTTCGGACGCGACACGATCCTGCACAACGTCACCCTTGCGCTGCTCGGGCTGTCGCCGGTGCGCTGGAACCCGTTCGTCCGGCTCGACCGGCAGACGGAGCTGATCGAGAGGGCCGAGGCCGCGCTCGCCCGGGTGGGCCTGGAGGGGATGAAGCACAGGGCGCTGGGCGAGACCTCCTACGGCGAACGCCGGCGCGTCGAGATCGCGATGGCGCTCGCGCAGAACCCGAAGGTGCTGCTGCTCGACGAGCCCTTTGCGGGCCTCTCGGTCGACGAACGCCGCGACGTCAGCCGGCTCCTCGCCTCGATCCCGCGCGACGTCACCATGGTGATGATCGAGCACGACATGGATGTCGCTCTCGAATTCGCCGACCGGATCACGCTCCTGCATTTCGGCGAGGTGATCGTCGAGGGCTCGCGTGCGGACGTCGTCGCCGACCCGCGCACCCGGGAGGTCTATCTTGGGGCGTAGCGCGCTCACCCTCTCCGACGTGCACGCCTTCTACGGCGACAGCCACGTCCTGCACGGGATCTCGCTCGACCTCGGCGAGGGTCGGCTGCTCGGACTTCTCGGCCGGAACGGGGCCGGCAAGTCGACCTGCATGAACGTGACGGTCGGCCTCGTGCAGATGCGCGACGGCGCGATCGAGGTGTTTGGCGACCCGATCTCGAAATGCCAGCCGGAGGTGATGGCCTCGCGCGGCATCGCGCTCGTGCCGCAGGGGCGGCGCATCTTCCGCTCTCTCACGGTTCGCGAGAATCTCGCGGTCGCGTCCCGCAAGCCGGCCCGCGACGCGAAGGCGCCCTGGACGATCGAGCGCGTGTTCGACATGTTCCCGCGCCTGCGCGAACGGAAGAGCCAGAATGCCGGCCTGCTCTCGGGCGGCGAGCAGCAGATGCTCGCGATCGGCCGGGCGCTGATGACCAACCCGCGCGTGCTCCTCATGGACGAGCCCTCGGAGGGACTGGCGCCGCAGATCGTGGCCGAGGTGGGGCGCATCATCGCGCGATTGAAAACCGAAGGCCTCTCGATCGTGCTCGTCGAGCAGAACATCAAGCTGGCGCTCGATCTCGCCGACGAGGTCGCCATCATCAACACGGGCGAGGTCGTCTTCACCGGCACGCCCGCGGCCCTGCAGGCCGACGAGGCCGTCATCGCGCAGCATCTCGGCGTGTTCTGACCGGACCCCGGCGCTGGCCCTCTCCACCCTTCCTCGAACCTCGATCCTTCAGGAGCTGTCATGGCCGAGATCTGGAACAAGTACGACCCGACCGCCGCCCGCCCTCATCCGAAGCCGGGCCGGACGAACCGCCCGAGGAGCCTCACCTTCGACATGCACGCCCATGTCGGAATTCCGGCGGCCGGGCAGTTCGTCGCCCAGCATTTCGACCCGATGACGACGCCCCTCGTGCGCTGGCAATCGCCCGAGACCCGGGCCGTCAACGCGAAACAGGAACAGGATCTGAAGACGCGGATCACGCCGGCCGGTTTCGACCAGCGCCTGCGCGACCTCGAGGCGATGGGGCTCGACCAGCAGCTGATCCTGCCGCCGCCGCCGCAATGCTATTACACCGTGCCGATCGAGATCGCCGTGAAGGCCGCCCAGATCGTGAATGACGGCATCGCCGAGTTCGTGGCGCGCGCCTCCGATCGGTATATCGGGATGGGGACCGTGCCGATGCCGGATGGCGAGGAGGCCGCGAAGGAGCTCGAGCGCTGCATGAAGGAGCTCGGCTTCAAGGGCGTCCAGGTCCTGACCAACGTCGACGGCAAGGAGCTGTCCGACCCCGAATTCGCGCCGTTCTGGGCGAAGGCGGAGGAACTCGGCGCGCTCGTCGTCATCCACCCGAACGGGTTCACGGAGGGCAAGCGTTTCGAGCGCTTCTATTTCAACAACGTCATCGGCAACCCGCTCGAGACGACGCTCGCGCTGCACTACCTGATCTTCGACGGCGTTCTGGAGCGGCACCCGAACCTGAAGATCCTGGCCGTGCATGGCGGCGGCTATCTCGGCGCGTATTGGGGCCGGATCGACCATGCCTGGGGCGCGCGCTCGGACTGTCACGCCGACCTGCCGAATCCGCCGACGAGCTACCTGAAGAAGGTCATCTTCGACACCGTCGTGTTCACGCCGGGCCAGCTCGAGAATCTCGTCGCGACGTTCGGGGTGGACCAGATCGTCATGGGAACGGATTACCCCTTCGACATGGCGGATTACGATCCGGTTGGCCATGTCGTGTCGTCGAAGCTCGACGAGGGCCAGATCGCGGCCATCTGCGGCGGCAACGCGAAGCGGATCCTCGGGCTGTAGGCACCCGACGCTGCGGGCGCTGCCGGGCTACGCGTCGAGGAAATCCAGCAGCGCCGTCTCCGCCATCACGGCCTCGGGCGAGCGATGGCGCTCCGCCCTGGCCCGCTCCGCGTCGCTCGCGAAGTCGCGCTTCATGTAGGTGCCGAGATGACGGGCCTGTTCGACCATGCGGCGTCCCATCTCGAGCCGCTCGGCCTCGAAGCCGGCCAGGGCGGCCGAGACGTCACCGGTGTCGAGTAGCCTGTCGGCGAGGCACATGGCGTCGCCCGCGGCCTTCGCCGTTCCGGCTCCGACATGGGGCCTGGCGACAAAGGCCGCGTCGCCGATCAGGGCCACGCGACCAAAGGCCATGCGGGGCGATTCGAGGTCGTAGATCGGCTGCAGGAAGGGCTGTTCTGTCAGCCGGATGATCTCGCGGAATTGCGGCGCGAATACCTCCTCCGCATGAGCCCGCATCTCGGCGACGACCGCCTCGGCGATGAGGGGAGGCGGGATCGACATCTCGTGCCGGTGTCCGGCCTCGTCCGTGAGAAGCCGCGGCAGGTCGGTCGCATCGTCTGCCGGCCGGTACCAGACGAAGTTGTAGCGGCGGCCACCTTCGCTCGCGTGCTCGTCGTCGCCCGCGACCGGGTAGCCCAGGATCTGCTCCTCCGCCGGCAGGCCGAAGGAGAAGTGGTCGAACATGCGGCGATGCAGGTCGGGCGGAAACACGGCCTCCTCGACGAGTCCGCGCCAGGCGACATAGCCCGCATAGCTCGGCAGCGTTTCGGGCGCGAAGATGCGGCGCACGCTGGAGCGGAAACCGTCGGCGCCGATGAGGAGATCGCCCGTGGAGGTCGTCCCGTCCGCAAAGATGGCCGTGGCGCCCGCCTCGTCCTGCGTGACCCCAACGAGGTCGCGGCCGAGATGGTAGCTTTCGCCCGGGAAGACCGCCCGCAGGATGCCGAAGAGCCGGTTCCAGGAGGTCGCGACCTGAGGCCGGACCGTCTCCGCGATCACACGGCCGGAACGGTCGAGCGTCTGGCGCCGGCTCACGTCGACGCCGAGGTCGCGCGTCGCGGCGAGGCCGAGGTCGCGCAGCGTCGCCAACACCTGCGGTTGCGTGACGATGCCGGCTCCGCGGGCCGCCAATTCCACAGGCGACCGCTCGAAGACTTCGACATCCCAGCCGTCGCGAATGAGCCGCAGGCCGGCGAACAGGCCGCTCATCGAGCCGCCGATCACCAGCGCCCGCCTGCCGCTCGCCATCTCCTTCTCCATTGTTTATCGGCCGATAAAGGACGCGGCGGTGGCGTGCAACAGGCTTTACGCGAGAGCGCGTTTCACGGTTTCGGGAAAGCCCTGGAGGAAGCTGTCGATCGACATCTCGATGAAGTGGGGCAGGGGAGTGCGGGGCGCGACGCCATACACGTTCTCGCGCATACCGTAATAGAAGATGCCGCCGTGGAAGAGCCAATAGCCGTCGATCTCGGCCGCCGTGATCGGGATTTCGGCGGCTCCGGGCAGGCCCGCGAAGACGCGGACCTCCTCGCAGATCGTGCGGAGAACATGGTCCTCGACGAAGCTGATCCACCAGCGGTTGATGTCGAGTCCGCGCAGGCCCGAGAACAGGTAGATCCGCATCCATTGCGGCTCGAAGATCACCCCCGTGTAATGCGCGTAGAAGGCGACGAGGCGCTCGCGAAGCGGCGCCTCGCGGCGGCCGAGAAGCTCGATCCACTCGCCCCGCCAGCGGCTGAGATAGACCTCCTCGTAGACGGCGCGGATGAGCTCGTCCTTGGACGGGAAGTAGCGGTAGATCAGCGGCTGCGTGACGCCGAGCCGATCCGCCAGGCCCCGGGTCGCACCTTCGAAGCCGAATTCGGAGAAATAGGCGACGGCGGCGTCGACGATCTGCCTGCGGCGGTCCGCGGGGGCCAGTCGGCGGAACGCCTTCTTGGCCGGCTCGATCGCGGCGCTCATCGGCCCACACTCCGGCGCGAGCCCGCTTGGCAGGTCCTCATGGCCGCGAGCCTTGACACCTCAAATCTTGCTGATCAAGTGCTCAACAGTGCACGTCTGGAGGTTCGCATGGCGATGACGATGACGCCCGGCAATGCGATCGAGCATGCTCCCTGGCCGCAATGGCTGACCGACGAACTGGCCCGCGCCGTTCGGAACGGATGCGTCGGCAACGAGCTCGTCTCCGAGGACGAGCGGGTGCGGGTCTGGACGATCCGGCTGAAGCCCGGCGAGCGCTATGGCTTCCACAAGCATGTGCTCGACTATTTCTGGACCTGCATCACGGGCGGCCGCGCCCGCTCCCACCATCAGGACGGCTCGACCTACGAGCGCGACTACGTGCCGGGCGAGACGCAGCACGAGCGCTATGCGGCCGGCGCGTCCAAGATCCACGACCTCGAGAATACAGGAACGGCCGACCTGATCTTCACGACGGTGGAATTCCTCGACAGCGCCAACCCGCCGCTCCCCGTGCCGAACGCAGCGCGTTTCGAGGAGCGCAGGAAGGCCGCCTAACCCGCCTCCATCGCGGCCAGGATGCGGTCGCGCGTGAGGGGCAGGTCCCGCATCCTGATGCCGAGCGCATGGGCGACCGCATTGCCGATCGCCGCCGCCGTCGGCCCGAGCGAGACCTCGCCCAGCCCGAGCGGCGGGTCGTTTGGGTCGCCGACGAGGGCGATCTCGACGTCCGGCACCTGCGAGAAGCGCAGGATCGGGTAGGTGTTCCAGGTCGAGGTCGCGACGCAGCCGTCCTCGAACCGCACCTCCTCCTGCGTGGCCCAACTCACCGCCTGGATGATGCCGCCCTCGATCTGGTTCGCGGCTCCGTCCGGGTTGATGACGAGCCCGGCATCGACGGTTGCCCAGAGGCGGCGGACCCGCACCTCCTCGTCCACCTCGACCTCGGCCACGATCGCGGCATAGGCGGCGTGGTTCTTGTAGCGGCTGAAGGCGATGCCGCGGCCCATGCCGGTTCCGCCCTCCAGGCCGGGCTGCCAGCCGGCCATCTCGGCGGCCCGCTCGATCACGCGGCGGCCACGCGGATCGCTCAGCATGGACAGCCGGTACGCCACCGGATCGCGGCCGGCGCGCTCTGCGATCTCGTCCACCGCGCTCTCGATCGCGAAGACGTTGGCGAGCGCTCCGAGCCCGCGCAGCGCGGAGGTTCGGACGGGAAGCTTTGGGACCAGCCGGTGCACGATCCGCTGCGGAGGCAGATCGTAGAGCGCGAGAGAATTGCGGCTCGCGCCGCCGCCGCGCTCGTCCGGAAAATCCTTGCCGTCCGGACGGGGCCAGGGCCTTGCGAGCGCTTCGGAGGAGAGCAGATGCACCTCGCCATGGGCGCCCGGGCGGCTGACATGGGTGGGGCTCGTCACCGTCAGCGTCCAGTCGAGCACGCGGCCGTCCGCCTCGCAGCCCGCGTCGATCTCGACGATCATCGCCGCCCCGAAGGGCGACGACGACAGCTCGTCCTCGCGCATCCACATGACGCGTATCGGCACGCCTGGGCGAGCCACGGCCACGAGCGCCGCGTCGAGGGCGACGTCGTCGGCCCCGTTATGGCCGTAGCAGCCCGCGCCCTGCTGGTGATGGACCACGACATGGTCCGGCGCGAGTTCGAGGACCTGGGCGAGCGAGGCGCGGAGCGGTCCGACGCCCTGGCTGTGCGTCCAGACATTGAGGCGGCCGCCCGCGAACAGCGCCACGGCGCAGGAGGGGCCGATCGAGCCATGGGCAAGGTAGGGCCGTGAATAGCGGGCATCGAGCCGGAACGCGGCGGCGGGGTCCGGGCGGTTGTCGGGCCCGATCTGCCGGTCGCTCGTCGGCTGGGACAAGAGCCAGGCCGCCTGCCCGTGCTCGGGCGAGAGCGGCTCGCCGCCTGTCCATGCGAGACGCTGCCACGCCCGGCCGAGTGCCGCCGCGCAGGCGGTCTCGTCCCGCGAGACGAAGGCGAGAAAATCGCCGTCCCGGATCAGCTCGACCTCGGGACCAGCCAAGCGCGCCAGCACCTCGTCCGGGCTCGCGAACCGCGCACCCGCCCAGGGCCGGTGCACGATCCGGGCATGCAGCATCCCGGGAAGCGCCATGTCGTGGATGAAGGGCGCCCCGAACACCTTGCCGGGCAGGTCGAGCCGCTGCTCGCTCCGTCCGACGACGCGGTATTCCGAGGGGCGTTTCGTCGGCACCGATCCCGTCGCCGTCGCCGAGAGTTCCACCGAGCCGGCGAGGGACCAGTAATCGAGCGCGGTCCGCGCCCCGGCGCGCCGGATTTCCCCGGCCTCCACGGACAGCTCGGCGGGATCCGCGCCAAGCCGGGCCGCCGCACTCTCCAGCATGCGGGCCCGCACCTCGGCGCAGACGAGCCGGATCGAACCGCCGCCGATCTCGACCGACAGCGAACCGGCCGTGACGCCTTCGGCGGGAGAAAGTTGCGTGTCGCCGGAGACGACCTTCAACTGCCGAGGCTCGAGGTCGAGTTCCTCAGCCGCGATCTGGCGCAGCGCCGTGAGGATGCCCTGGCCGAGTTCGACCTTGCCGGTCTTGAGCGCGACGGTGCGGTCCGGCTCGAAGGCGATCCACTGGTCGAGCCGCGGGTTGTCGACGAGGCTCTGGGGCAGCGTGTTCCGGATCATGCGGGCACGCCTTCGCGGAGCATCGTGGCGGCACGCTCGACGGCGCGGATGACGCGAAGGTGGACTCCGCAGCGGCAGAGATTCGGTTCGAGCGCGGTCTTGATCTCGTCATGGGAGGGCGAGGTCGTGCGGGCGAGCAGCGCGGCGGCCGAGATCTGGATGCCGGACAGGCAATAGCCGCATTGCCCGGCCTGCTCTTCGATGAGCGCCATCTGGATCGGATGCGGAGCCGCCTCGTCGCCCAGTCCCTCGACGGTCGTGATCGCGCCGTCCCGGACGGCCGAGACCGGCAGGGTGCAGGAATAGACCGGGATGCCGTCGAGCAGCACCATGCAGGCGCCGCAGCGCTCGTGGCCGCAGCCGAACCGCGCCGATTTCAGGTCGAGCTCGTTCCGGAGCACGGCCAGGAGGGGCGCGTCCGGATCGGTCTCGACCTCCCGCACCACGCCATTCACGTTCAACCGAAGGCTCGACCTCATCGCACCTCGCTATCCGGCCCGTGACCAGGCGGCGAAGGACCGGCTTGACCCCCGGGCCGCGTTATTTAACATCTGCTCAACAACGAAGATACGGACCCAGGGAGGAAGGCGCGACCGTCGGCGCGGCCTCTCTGAACCACCGTCTCCGAACGCTGGTGCAAGGGAAGGACCGCATGAATATCCAGGTCGGCAAGGCCGCGATTTACGAAGCGGCCGAGAAGCTGAAGAACTGGGGACGGTGGGGCGCCGGCGATCGCATCGGCACGCTGAACCATATCACGCCCGAGATGATCCGCGAGGCCGCGACGCTCGTCCGCACGGGCGAGGTTTTCGCGATGGGCATTCCGCTGAACAACCAGGGTCCGCAGACCGGCCTCTTCGGCGGGCGCTGGAATCCGATCCACACGATGCTGGCGACCGGCACGGACGCGATCGCAGGCCGTTTCGACCACACGAACAAGCTCCGCTTCGCCGACGACGCGCTGAACATGCCCGTGCAGGCGGCGACGCACTGGGATTCGCTCGGCCACATCTTCCTCGACGACAAGATGTATAACGATCTGGACGCGAGGCTCGTCGACGGCGGCGGCGTGCAGGAGCTTGGGATCGAGCATACGCGGGCCAAGATGGTCGGCCGCGGTGTCCTCCTCGATGTCGCCCGCCACAAGGGCGTGGACTGGCTCGAGGACGGCTACGGCATCTCGAACGACGAGCTCGATGCGACGGCGGAGGCGCAGGGTGTCGAAATCCGAAAAGGCGATTTCGTGATCGTGCGGACCGGCCAGATGGAGCGCTGCCTGCACGAGAAGAAATGGGGCGGTTATGCCGGGGGCGACGCGCCGGGCGTGCGCTTCGAGAATTGCTATTGGTCGCAGGCCAAGGAGATCGCCGCGATCTGCTCCGACACCTGGGGTGTCGAGGTGCGGCCGAACGAGACGACCGAGGTGCAGCAGCCCTGGCATTGGGTGGTGATCCCGGCGATCGGCCTCACCATGGGCGAGATGTTCTACGT